>CAMLCW010000208.1 GCA_946478645.1 uncultured Variovorax sp. | reverse complement strand
CTCGTGACGCGCGCGGTCGGCGTCGAGCCGCAGGTCGTGCTCGAGACCCACGAGCACACGGCCCGGCCCGGCGACCTCTACATGCTTTGCTCCGACGGGCTCAGCGAGATGGTTCCCGATGCGCAGCTTTTCACGCTTTTGGCCCAGGACATGGGGTTGCAGCAGAAGGCCTCTCTTTTGATTGCAGTTGCAAACGACAATGGAGGCCGCGACAACATCTCCGTTGTCCTGGCCAGGGCGCGTGCGGGCGGCGCGCCGGAAGCCGCATAGTTGCAGGCTTGGCGACAGACCGTCGCGCCGGCCTGCGGTCGACAGGAAAACATGCAATCGGGGACTCGGCCATGCCGAAAATGATCATTGCGATCGAGGGAGAGGTCGTCGGGCAGTTCGCGCTCGCCAAGGACCGGACGACCCTCGGCCGACGCGCCTACAACGACATCGTGATCGACAATCCCGCCGTCAGCGGCGAGCATGCGTTGCTGCACATGAAGCGCGGCGGCGAGGTCGAAATCGAAGACCTGGACAGCACCAACGGCACCTACGTCAACGGACACCTGGTTCGGAAGCAGGTGCTGCGCGAGAACGACGTGATCGACATCGGCGGCTGCCGGATCCGTTTCCGCGCGCGCAACAACCCGGCGGCGAGCGCGGCGGCAGCGCCCGAGGCGTCCGGGCGCAGCGGCTTCTCGGAACCCATGCCGCTGTCGTCGGCACCCACGGAAACCGGCGCGTTGATGAGTTTCGGCACGCCCGTGCTGCGCATGCTCTCGGGCAGCGAGCCCGGGCAGGAGGTCTCGCTGCAGAAAGTGGTCACCACCGTCGGTCGGCCGGGCGTGGCGGTGGCGGTGGTCACGCGCCGACGCCAGGGCTATGTGGCCGCCAGCGTCATGGGCGCCGTCACGCTCAACGGCGCGCCGCTCGGCACCGAAGCGGTGCCGCTGCAGGAGCGCGACGTGCTCGAGCTCAGCGGCGAGACACGCATGGAATTCGTGCGGGTCTGAGGGGCCTTTGCCTGCTGCACGCCCTCGCGAACGCCTGACGCCATGAAAAAAACGCTGGGGCGACACTGGCCGCGCATCGCCATCACGCTGGTGCCGGTGCTGGTGGCGCTGACGCACGCGATGGGCGCATGGCACCTGAACGCGCTCGACCGCCTCGACCGCCTGATCTACGACACCCGCCTGCGCGCCACCATGCCGCGCACCTTCGATCCGCGCATCGTGATCATCGACGTCGACGACGACAGCCTCGCGCGGCAGGGCCAATGGCCCTGGGGGCGCGACAAGCTCGCGCGGCTCACCACGGAGCTCATGCAACGGCAGCAGGCGGCCGTGGTGGGTTTCGACGTGATGTTCATCGAGCCCGATCGCAGCTCGGGCCTGGACCATCTGCGCCAGATCGCACGCGGGCCGCTGCGCGAGGTGCCGGCGCTCGGTGCCGAAGTGGAGCGCCTCGCGCCCGTGCTCGACAACGACCTCGTCTTTGCCCGGGCCCTCGAAGGCCAGCCCGTGGCGCTCGGCTACTACTTCACGCGTACCGAGAAACCATCGACGATGGGCGCCTTGCCGGCGGCGCCGCTGCTCGAGGCCGATGCCTTTCCGCCCGGCATCGGCTACGCCACCGGCTGGAACGGCTTCGGCGCGAGCCTGCCCGTGCTCGCGGCCGCCGCCCCGGCCTCGGGGTTTCTCAACACGCTCCATCACTCGGCCGACGACGGCGTCATCCGTTCCGTGCCGCTCATCGCGCGCTACGAGAGCGGGCACGGGCCGCCGCGCTACTACGAATCCTTCGGGCTCTCGGTCTACCGGCTCGCCAACGGCTCGCCGGCCGTGCTGCCGGCCTTTGCGGATGCGGCCGGCGAGTCCCGGCTCAATTCGCTGATCGTCGGCGGCCTGCGCATTCCGGTGGACGAGGCCGCGCGCATGCAGGTTCCCTACCGCGGCCCGGGCGGCGAGCAGGGGGGATCGTTCCGCTACGTGCCGGCCGCCGACGTGCTCGAAGGGCGGCTCGCCCCCGGCGAGCTGAAGGGGCGCATCGTGCTCGTCGGGGCCACGGCGCCCGGACTGCAGGATCTGCGGGCCACCCCGGTGAGTTCGGCCTTTCCGGGCGTCGAGGTGCATGCCAACCTCGTCTCGGCCATGCTCGACCGCCGCCTGCTCTCGGTGCCTGACTACACCACGGGCTACGAGGTGCTCAACATCCTCGCCGCAGGACTCATCCTCGCGCTGGGCCTCACGCTGCTCCAGGCGTCGCGCGCGGTGCTGCTCGGCATCGGCACCATCGCCGCGATCGTGGGAGCCAACACCTGGCTCTACCTCGGGTTCAACCTCGTGCTGCCGCTGGCTTCGATGCTGGTCATGGCGACGCTGGCCTTCGTGCTCAACATGGGATGGGGCTATTTCGTCGAGGCCCGCGCGCGGCGCGGCCTGGTCCGGCTGTTCGGCACCTACGTGCCGCCGCAACTGGTCGACGAGATGCTGGTCAAACCCGGGCACTACAGCATGCGCGCCCAGAGCAGGCAGATGACCGTCATGTTCTGCGACATGCGCGAGTTCACGCGCATCTCCGAGCACATGCCGCCGGCCGACGTGCAGGCCTTCCTCAACAAGCACTTCAGCCGGCTCGCGGCCATCATCAGCGCCCACCGCGGCACCGTCGACAAGTACATGGGCGACTGCGTCATGGCCTTCTGGGGCGCGCCCATCGAGACGGCGAACCATGCCACGCTGGCCGTGCGCGCCGCGCTCGACATGGCGCAGGCCGTGCGCGAACTCAACAGCAGCCACGTGGCCGACGGGCGACCCGAGGTCAGCGTCGGCATCGGGATCAACAGCGGCGTGATGAGCGTGGGCGACATGGGCTCCGCGGCGCGGCGCAGCTATACGGTGGTGGGCGACGCCGTCAACCTGGCCTCGCGCCTCGAAGGCCTGAGTGCGTACTACGGCGTGGAGATCGTCGCGAGCGGCGCCACGCGTGAACTGGCGCCCGGCTTCGTCTGGCAGGAACTCGACAGCGTTCTCGTCAGGGGCAGGGCGCAACCCGTCTCGGTGTTCACGCCGCTCGCGCTCGAACCCGGGCAGGAATCCGGCGGTGACCCCCTGCAGGCCGAGACGCTGCAGCGCTGGGCCGAGGTGCTCGCCGCCTACCGGCGCCAGGACTGGGCGACCGGTCGAAACCTGCTCGACCCTTTGCTCGCCGAGGATGCCAAAAAAGTCCTTTACCAGCTCTATGCGCAGCGATTAGCCTCGATGGCGTTGCGGCCCCAGGATCCCGAGTGGGATGGTGCAACCCGGTTCGAAAGCAAATGACCACGGACTAAAGCGGGGGTCTTCCACAATGCAGGTTCGCGTGCTGGGTTGCTCTGGCGCCATCGCCAAGGACTGTCGCACCACGTCGTTCCTGGTCGACGGCGACTTGCTCGTCGATGCCGGAACGGGCGTTGGCGATCTCACGCTCGACGAGATGGCGCGCATCGACGATGTGGTGCTCACCCACTGCCACCTCGACCACATTGCCGCGCTGCCCTTGCTGCTCGATGCTGTCGGAAGCCGCCGCACCCAGCCCCTGCGCGTGCATGCCTTGCCCGCGACCATTGCGGCGCTGCGCGCGCACGTGTTCAACAACGTCATCTGGCCAGATTTCGAGTGCCTCCCGAGCACCGCGGCGCCGTTCGTCAGCTTCCACGAGATCGCCGTCGGGCAGAGCCTCACCGTCGGCAGCGACATCGCCAAGCATGTGGAGGTGTTGCCGGCCGTGCACACCGTGCCGGCCTGCGGCTTCGCCGTCTGCCGCGCGGACGGCGGCGCCCACTGGGTCTTTTCGGGCGATACCGAGCGCAACCCGCCCTTCTGGGACCGCGTCAATGCGCTCGACGTGGCCGTGCTCGTGATCGAAACCGCCTTCAGCAACCGAGAAAAGGCGCTGGCCGAACGCAGCCTGCACCTGTCGCCGCAGGCACTCGCCGATGAACTGGCCCGCATCGATCCCCGCAAGCAGTACCCGATCTACATCACCCACACCAAGCCCGCCGAGACCGAAGAGATCATGAGCCAGATCCAGACGCTGGGCGGGCAGGTGGCGGGGGTGGGGCAGCGGGATATCCGATGGTTGAAGGCGAGCGGTGTGCTGACCTTTTGAGGTGCAGGGGCGACATCTTTGTCGCTGGTGCCGCGCAAGTTTGTCGCGGTTTGTAAAGGAACGGAAATTTAGCACTTGGTTTGTTTGCAAAGCGTCCGGCAGCGCGATGGCATGGATGCTGCGGAATGCATGGCAGCTTCGGCGTGTTGCCGGAGTTAAGTAGCAAACAAACAGGGAGTGTTAAATGAAGCGTCTTTCCATTGCGCGCAATGTGCAGAAGGGTTTTACCCTTATCGAGTTGATGATCGTGGTTGCGATTATTGGTATTTTGGCGGCTATTGCTATCCCGCAATACCAAACTTACGTGGCGAAATCGCAGGTCGCCCGTGCAATGAGCGAAACGGGTGCATTGAAGACGGCCTTTGAAGATTGTTTGAACAATGGAAAGACCCCCGCAGGAGCATGCGACCTGGGCGCCACCATGTCGGACATACTGAGCCTGACCCAGCCTTTGGCTTCCACTGCCGGCACCCCGCTTGCAGCTAAGGACACCACGAATGACACGGCACTTAGCACCGCTGGAACGATCTCGGGCACGTTTGCAGGTGGCGCATCGGCGGCGCTGCAAGGGGCCACGATCACCTGGAGCCGGACGGCGGAAGGCAGTTGGGCGTGCAGTACCACTGCGGCTGCGAAGTATGCCCCCCCGGGTTGCCCGATGACTCAGGCAGCTTCGCAACCTGCTGAACCCGCCAAACCCGCCGAAGGTTGAGGTTTGAGGGCCCGTCTTCGGGGCGGGCCTATTGCGCGACGGCACAGCACGCATTGGGCTTTACTGCGGATGGAGTCGAAGAAATTCCCACCAGCACCTATTCCAGTTCTCCCCTCTTCATCGAGCAGGATGCCGAAATTCAGAGCCACAGGTTACACGTTGATCGAGTTGATGTTCGTCATTGGGGTAATCGGTATCATCGCAGCCGTCGCGATTTCGCAGTACCAGACCTACATCTACAGGTCCCATGTCCAGCGTGTGGTTGCCGAAGCCGGAAGCCTTAAGAATGCCGTCGAGATTTGCATCCTGAGCGGAAGAACAATGGTGGGAAATCCGGCGACGGCTGGCAATTGTGACCCGCAAGCCACAGGCTCTAACCTTCAGGTCACGGCCGGTAATGCTGCGCCAACAATTGAAGCGGTTTGGATGACGGAGGGAATGGGCGTGCCACAGGTCACGCTTTCGAACACCGGGGCATCGACCATCGTCGCGACATTCGGCAATGTTGCGGGCACGCCGCTGAAGACGGACCCGGCCGGCACGGTCACGTGGACACGTCAGACCAGTGGAAGCTGGTCTTGCCGCGCAGCCAACATCGATCCGAAGTACGCGAGCCCGGCGTGCCCGCTCTAGAGTGGGCGGCCCACGCTCAATTCGCCGTCGGCACTTCCCGCCAATTCAACAACCGCAGCGTGGTCCCCGACGGCGGCGTGAAGTTGATCTTGCGCAAGTCGCCGCGAACGTCGCCTGATATCAATCGCACCGTGCCATCCACGCCCACGAACTTGAGGTCCGTGATCGCGGTGCTGTTTTGCACGAACGCCTCGCCGCTGGTCAGCGCCGTGCGGCCCGAGTTGAAATCGATCGCATAGACCCGGCTTTGGCCCGAGGGGCTGCAGGCGTCGCCGGTGGTGAGCAGCGATGAGAACGCCACGATGCCGTTGAAGGCGGTCGGGCTCGCAACCATGCGAAGGCCGATGCTGCCCTCTGCGCCGAGATCGAGGTACCAGCCGCGCGAACTGTCTGGGATCACGTTGCCGTCCACGAGGTTGGTGACGGCGGTGAGCCCGCTGCGCGTCACGGGCATGGTGCTGTCGGCCGGCCTGAAGCCGGTCGCGGTGCCGTCGATCACGGCATAGAAGCTCTGTATCGCGCTGGAATTGATGTCGCTCGCGTCGAGCAGCTGGCCGGTGCCGACCATCACGTAGCGCTTGCGGGTCGCGGGGTGGACCTGCACCAGCGGACGCGAAGTGATGGGTTGGGCCTTCGGGCTTGTTGCGCCATAGGTGAAGAGGGCGATCCGGGTCGGCGCCGGGTAGTTGGCGGTGCTGCCGGCGGGCGCGGTCAGGTCGAAGCGCCAGAGCTGGCCGTTGAGGTCGCCGACGTAGATCGCGTCGGCCGTGCCGTCGGTCAGGTCGGAGATATAGGCCGTGGCATGGGCCATGCCGTTGGCAGCGATGCCGGTGCTCACCTTCTGCAGCAGCGCGCCGGTTTCGGGATGTACGAAGTACAGGTAGCCGTTGCGGCTGGTGTCGTCGTCGTGGTAGCCCGAGGTCAGCACCACCACCCATCCGTAGCGCCGCGTCTTGAGGATCAGGGGTGCGCCATAGCTGAAGCCCATGTCCGCATCGGTGAACTCCCACAGCACCTTGCCGGCCAGGGTGGTTTCGTCGCCGATCGTGCCGGGATCGGTCACGTCGAGGGCATAGAAGCTCTTGCCGCCCTTGCCAAGGCCGCCGACCAGCAGGGTGCGCCAGTCCGAGCCGGTGGCCGCGAACGTGCCACCCGCGCGGTCGAAGTCCACGTCGACCACTTCGGGCGTCGCGTCGACGTAGTACTTGTGCAGATAGTTGGGGTTGCCCAGTTGGGCCAGGCCGTCCACCGCCGGCGTGCCCCGCGGGCCCTGGAAGAGCGCGCTCGGCACATAGGCGAATTGCTCGAGGCCGGCGTTGTCGCCGGTGAGTTCGCCGCGGAACGCATGCAGCATGCCGTCGTTCGCGGCGGCGTAGACCATGGTCGGACGCGTGGCCTTGGCCGTCTTGAAGGCCGCGTAGCCGCGGTTCACCGCGTCGGAATAGCTGGCCGCCGGCGGGCCGACGGGCTTGACCTTCGCATTGACGATGTCGCCCAGCAGCTTGCCGCGAAGGCGGTAGGGCTTGCTCACGTCGGTGCTGGTCTTCTCCTGGCTGCGATCGCCGCGCAGGTAGTTCAGGTAGTTGGCGCTGTCGTCGCCGGTGACATAGGGCGTGTCGAGCGTGACCCGCTGGCCGGTCGTGCCGGCGGTGAGGTTGCCGATGCGAAAAGGCACGCCGCGCGCACCGTTCCAGGTGGCGATGCGCCGGTTGGTGTTCCAGCCCGTGCCGCCGAGCTGCGTCGCGAGCTTGTCGGTGCTGTTCCATGCCGCCGCGAGCGAAGGCGTGCCGTCGCTGGCAAAGCTGATGCTGCTCGCGCTCACGACGCCGGTCCAGTCCTCGGCGTCGTATTGCGAGGCGTACGAGGCCGTGCCCGTGGACTCGATCTGCAGCGCCGAGAGGGAGAACGAGGTGGTGTAGGCCGCGATCGCGTTCGCGATGCGCTCGAAGGCCTGCGTCAGGCCCCTGACCAGGGTGTCGGGCTGGCCGGCGGCAAAGTAGTTGTCGGGCCGCGGCTGCGTGAGGTTGGATGCGCGGGTGTCCGTCAGCGTCTCGCCATTGGTTGACCACCAATCCAGCGGGATGGGACCATCAAAGGTGTAGGGGTCGAAGTTGGCCGGCAGCTTCTTCTGATCGAGGCCGCCGTACTTGGCGGCCAGATAGAACTGGTTGTTGTACTGGAAGGACTGCTCCAGCACGTCCACCCAGTAGGTGCTCACGGTCTGCTTGCCGATGGTGTTGGGCTTTGTCGCGTCGTCGGGACGGATGTCCTTGGTGTTGGCATCGAAGGCCAGGCCGGCGATGTAGGCGGAGTTGTCGCGGCCGCTGTAGCTGTTCGTGTTGCCCAGGTTGCCCAGGTTCTGCAGCGCGCCGACGCGGTTGGTGGCCCTGACGGCGTCGACGGTATCGTCGCGGTCCACCTCGTCGGGCATGCTGGGCTCGCGGGTGCGGTAGGTACGGTTGCCCGCCACGTTCTTGTCGACGTGGGTGTAGATGTCGCCAATGCCCAGCACGAAGTTGCGCTGGCACGAGTACTGGATCGGGTCGCCCCAGCTCGTGATGACCGGGAATCCGTCGACCCAGCCGGTCTTCGTTTCGGGGCTCGCATTGCCCATCGAGCTCCAGGCGCCGACGTTGTCGAGGTTCTTGTAATAGCGCATCACCGCGTAGTACAGCTCGCTGACGGGATCGTGGTCCTTGTAGTTGCCCGGCAGGATCTGGCCGAACTTGTTCAGGTAGTTCATCACGCCGCTGTCGGCAATGGCGACGCCGGTGGCATCCGTCGTGGCGCGCGCATCGAACTCATCGGGGTTGCGGATGAAGGTCCCGTCGACTTCGCTCCATTCCTTGCGCGTGTTGGTCGTGGGCGCCTCGCCGGGCGAGGGTGCGGTCGGTCCGACGAACTTCTGCTTGGCGCGCAGCACGGCGCCGTCGCGCCGGTCGCTGCTGTCGTTCAGGTAGCCGAAGGCGCTGAAGCGCATCTTGTCGGCGTATCGCTGGATCAGGCCTTCGGGCTTGTAATTGGCGCCGTAGGCCTTGCAGTTGGCTTCGAGGCCTCCTGCCGAAGTGGACGGATCGCACACCTTGACGCGCATCGTGAAGTCGCCGTCGGCCGGCCCGTCCACGCTGAACGCAGTGAAAGCGGTCGAGGCGGGCGTGCGCCACTGGAACTGCATCACCGCGCCGCCGCCTTTCTCGTAGTACTCGATCCGCACGCTGAACTGCTGGCCCGCCGTCAGCGCGATCGTGGCCGAGTCGTCGGTGGTGGTGCTGTGGTCGGTCCAGTTGTTGATGCGGCGCGTGCTGTCGTTGAAGATGTTGCTGCCGGTGGTGTCGACCCAGAGCCGCACGCCGTCGTCGCTGATGGTGCGGAAGGTGTAGTTGCCGGTCCGCGGCGCGGTGTAGATGCCGCTGAAGCGGGCCGAGAAGTTGTCGGCATTCACGCCTGCCAGCGGGCGGGCGGTGCCCCAGTTGTGGTCAGATCGGAAGAGCGTCGTGTAGGGAA
>CAMLCW010000207.1 GCA_946478645.1 uncultured Variovorax sp. | reverse complement strand
CAGGGCGCTGGCGACGAGGGCGGTACCGGTGGCGACGAAAAGACGATGGTTCATGGTTGTTCCTTGGACGGTCCGGAGGAGGGTGCAGAAGAGGGAGGAAATGAAGGCTCGCCGGACGCGCCGGGCGAAGCTTCGTTCTTTTTGTCCGGAGACCCCGGAACATATACCGGACGAGGCGGCGTCCCGCAATCGGCCGAAGCCTCGGACTGTGCCTGTGCCTCACGGGCCTGGGCCAGCGCGACCAGCCGCGCCAGCGCCGCATCGTGGATCGAATGCCGGGCCAGTTCGACCAGCGTCTGGCGCGCATAGTCGAGCGAGCTGCCGTAGCGGCCCACTGCATGGGTGAAGATGTGGCGGTAGCGCTCGTCGCTGAGCTCGCCCGTGAAGTTGGGGCTGCGCCGCGAGAGCGTGAACGCCAGCGCCCGCACCGGGCCTTGGGGCGTGTTGCAGCGCAGCCATCGCGGGTCGTACACGCCCGTGGGCATTTCGCGCAGCCAGAGCCGGCGCAGCGTGTCCAGCCCTTGCGACGAAGGCACGCGAAACACCATGCCGCGGCAGCTTCCGCCCGAGAGCAGCCCGAAGACCAGGCCCGGCGTCTGCACGCTGCCGCGGTTGACCCGGCTCCACATCTTGAGTGCCCGGTGCCAGCCGTGCACCCAGGCGGGGCGCCGCTCCGCGAAGTCGAACTCGGGGCGCCAGATCAGCGAGCCATAGCCGAAGAGCCACAGGTCGTCGTGGCCGCCCCATTCGGCGATGGCTTGCGCGAGCAGCGGCTCGGGATCGCGCAGCGGGCGGGGCATTGGATCCGTTCCGGGCGGGCCCGGGTCCGACACGGGGTTCGCGGGGACGGCGCCTACAATTTCACGATCATGGTTCACGACACCATTATTCATCGGCCTCTTTCACCCCTCTCGCACGGAGATCGTCCCCCCATGAGCGACCAAGACTCGCAGCAGAATTTCGTACTCGGGTTCCTGGTTGCCCTGATCGCGCTGGTGCTTTTGTTCACGGTGGGCATCGCGTTCTGGCAGCAAGACCGCGCCGCCACGGCCGGACGCACGAATGCAATGGTCGTCGAGGTGGCGCCGCCCGCCGACCCTCCCGAGTCGGCCACCGAGACCCGCGTGGCCGAAGTGACGGAGACCGTCACGGTCGTGATTCCGGAAGGCCCGAGCGTTCGCGTGACCGACGGCGTGGTGAACTTCTATTTCGCCACCGGCAGCGCCGACCTGGCGCCCGGTGCCGCCGAGGCGCTGGCGACGGTGATCAAGGGCGTGGAGAGCGGGCGCAAGGCCATGATCTCCGGCTTTCACGACACCACTGGCGATCCGGCGCTCAACGAGCGGCTGGCCAAGCAGCGCGCCGACACCGTGCGCGAGGTGCTGGTGGGGCTCGGCGTGCCGGCCGCCAAGGTCGACCTGCAGCGGCCGGCCGTGACGGCCGGTTCGGGCAACGACGCCGAAGCGCGCCGGGTCGAAGTCAAGCTGGTGGATTAAGGACGCCCCCCGAAGCGCCTGCGGCGCCAGGGGTGATGGCTTTCGGTCTTGGCCGTGTCATCTTGGTACCATTGAATGCCGGTTCGCAGGTCGCCGACGCGACAGTGGCGACATGCCGGCAGCGCGACCAAGAACATCCCCATGAGCACACACCCCACCGTCCTCGACGTCACCGATCGCATCCGCGAACGCAGCCGGGGGACGCGCAGCGCGTACCTCCAGCGCCTCGCCGAGATCCGCAACCGCGACCGCGGCTCCGACCGAATGGGCTGCGCCAACGTCGCGCATGCCGTGGCCGGCATTCCGGCCAACGACAAGTTCCGCGTGGTGGCCGAACGTGCCCCCAACATCGGCATCGTCACGGCCTACAACGACATGCTCTCGGCCCATGCGCCGTACCAGGGCTATCCCGACATCATCAAGCACGAGGCACGCAGCCTCGGCGCCACCGCCCAGGTGGCCGGCGGCGTGCCCGCGATGTGCGACGGCGTCACGCAGGGCACGCCGGGCATGGAGCTGAGCCTGTTCAGCCGCGACGTCATCGCCATGGGCACCGCGGTCGCGCTCACGCATGACATGTTCGACGGCGCGCTGATGCTCGGCGTGTGCGACAAGATCGTGCCCGGCCTGCTGATCGGCGCGCTGCACTTCGGGCACCTGCCCACGGTGTTCGTGCCCGCGGGGCCGATGCCCTCGGGCCTTTCGAACGGCGAGAAGTCGAAGGTGCGCGAGCAGGCGGCCCAGGGCCTCGTCGGACGCCAGGGGCTGCTCGACGCCGAGATGGCCGCCTATCACACCGTGGGCACCTGCACCTTCTATGGCACGGCCAACAGCAACCAGATGCTGCTCGAGGCCATGGGCCTGCATGTGCCCGGCACCGCTTTCATCCAGCCCGGCGACACGATGCGCGAGGCGCTCACGCGCGAGGCCGTGCGCACGCTGCTCGGCAAGGCGGGCGACAAGCCCTGGCCCTGTCCGCCGATCGGCGAACTCGTCGACGAGCGCTGCATCGTCAATGCGATGGCGGCGCTGCTCGCCACCGGTGGTTCCACCAACCACCTGATCCACTGGGTGGCCGTGGCGCGCTCGGCCGGCATCGTGATCGACTGGAACGACTTCTCGCGCCTGTCCGACATCGTGCCGCTGCTCACGCGCGTCTATCCCAACGGCAGCGCCGACGTGAACGGCTTCCAGGCCGCCGGCGGACCGGGCTTCGTGATCGGCGAGCTGCTCGACGCGGGCCTCATGCATGCCGACGTGCTGACCGTGCGCGCCGGCGGCATCCGCGAATTCGCCAACATCCCTTCGCTCGCGGGCGAAGGCCGGCTGGCCTGGCATGCCGCGGCGCCTTCGAAGGACGAAGCCATCGCTCGGCCGGCCTCGAATCCCTTCAGCGCCACCGGCGGCCTGAAGCTGCTCAGCGGCAACCTCGGGCGCAGCGTGATCAAGGTGTCGTCGGTGCCTGATGACCGCCATGTGATCGAGGCTCCGGCGCGCGTCTTCGATTCGCAGGCGGCGCTGCAGCAGGCCTTCACCGCGGGCGAGCTCGAGCGCGACGTGGTCTGCGTGGTGCGCTGGCAGGGGCCGCGCGCCAACGGCATGCCCGAGCTGCACAAGCTCACGCCACCGCTGTCGGTGCTGCAGGGCAAGGGCTTCCGCGTGGCACTGGTCACCGACGGACGCATGAGCGGCGCCTCGGGCAAGGTGCCCGCCGCAATCCATGTGTCACCCGAGGCCGCGGCCGGCGGACCGCTCGCCAAGGTCCGCGACGGCGACGTCATCCGGCTCGATGCGGTGGCGGGTACGCTCGCGGTGCTCGTGCCCGACGACGAATGGGCCGAGCGCGAGACCGCGACAATGCCCGAGGCCCAGCGCATCGCCGATGGCCACGGCCTCGGCCGCGAACTGTTCGCCGGCTTCCGGCGCAACGCACTCACCGCAGAAGAAGGAGCCTGCTCATGGCTATGAACAACACACTCACCGCGCTCGACGTCATGCGCGACGCGCCGGTCATCCCGGTGATCGTGCTGCACGATGTGAAGCATGCGATTCCGCTCGCGCGCGCACTCGTGGCCGGCGGCATCCGCATGCTCGAGGTCACGCTGCGCACGCCGCAGGCGCTCGAATGCATCGAGGCCATCGCGAAGGACGTGCCCGAGGCCGTGGCCGGCGCGGGCACCATCCGCAGCGCGGCCGATGCGCAGGCTTCGGCGCTCGCGGGCGCGAAGTTCGGCGTGAGCCCCGGCTACACGCGCGCGGTGGGCAAGGCCTGCCACGACCTCGGCCTGCCGCTGCTGCCGGGCGTGGCCACCGGCAGCGAGATCATGACCGCGCAGGAAGACGGCTACACCGCGCTCAAGTTCTTTCCGGCGCTTCAGGCCGGTGGCCTGCCGATGCTCAAGGCCTGGCAGGGGCCGTTCGGCGAAGTGAGCTTCTGCCCGACGGGCGGCATCCACGCGAGCAACGCCGCCGAGTTCCTCGCGTTGTCGAACGTCGCGTGCGTGGGCGGCTCGTGGATCGTGCCGACCGACGCGATCCGCGACGGCGACTGGGCCCGCATCGAGCAGCTGGCACGCGCCGCGAGCCAGCTCTCGCGCTGAGATGAATCCCGATCATTTCGACGCGAGCGACCTCCGGGTCATCGCGTTCGACGTGTTCGGCACCGTGGTCGACTGGCACAGCGGCATCGCGGCCGAGGTCGAGCTGGCGCTGCCGGGCGTGGACGGCGCGAGCTTCGCGCTCGCCTGGCGTGCCGGCTACCAGCCCGCGATGAAGTCGGTGATGGAGCGCATCGCCGCGGGCGAGGGCGGCTTCACGCTGCTCGACGAGCTGCACCTGAGCATGCTCGAACAGGTGCTGCGCGACTTCGGCGCCGCCGAGCGGCTCGATGCGGCCGGCAAACGCCACCTGAGCCGCGCCTGGCACCGGCTGCCGGCCTGGCCCGATGCGGTCGAGGGGCTCACGCGGCTCAAGAAGAAGTTCACCATCTGCACGCTGTCCAACGGCAACCTCGGCCTGCTGACCGAGATGGCCAAGCGCGCCGGCCTGCCTTGGGACTGCGTGCTCTCGGCCGAAGTGTTCAAGGCCTACAAGCCCGACCCGCGCACCTACCTCGGCGTGGCGGGCGTGTTCGACGCCACGCCCGGGCAGGTGATGCTCGCGGCCGCGCACCATGACGACCTGGCCGCCGCGCGCGTCTGCGGCCTCAAGACCGCGTACATCGAGCGCCCCTGGGAGCATGGCCGCGCGCGGCCGAAGGACGTGTCGCCGCAGCCCGAGAACAGCCTGCACGCGCGCGACATCGTGGAGCTGGCCGAGCTGTTGGGTTGCTGACGGCCAGGGCGATGTTGCGCCCGAGGTTCAGCGCAGCCCGCCGCCCTCGGCGCTTTCCGCGCGCTGGATCAGCTCGATCTTGTACCCGTCCGGGTCCGTCACGAACGCGATCACCGTGGTGCCGCCCTTCACCGGGCCGGCCTCGCGCGTCACGTTGCCGCCGGCCGCCTTGATCTTCTCGCAGGCCGCATACGCATCGGGCACGCCGAGCGCGATGTGGCCGTAGGCGGTGCCGAGCTCGTAGCTCTCGGTACCCCAGTTATAGGTGAGTTCGATCTCGGCCTGCTCGGGGTTGCCCTTGCCGTAGCCGACGAAGGCGAGGCTGTACTTGTACTCGGGGTTCTCGGAGGTGCGCAGCAGGTTCATGCCGAGCACCTGGGTGTAGAAGTCGATGGAGCGCTGCAGGTTGCCGACGCGCAGCATGGTGTGGAGAAGTCGCATCTCGTGGGTTCTCTCTGTGTCGTTGTGTGTGGGGGAGTACCTATTCTCGGGCTTCGGCCAGCGTGAGCAAATGCGCCTCGTGCTGACGCAGGAATTCGCGCAGGTGCTCTGCGTATTCGGGCACCACCGCATCGCGCACGCTGGGTCGTTCGGCCAGCGCATGGCGCCAGGCATCGACCTTGGGCAGCGCATCGAACAGGTGCGAATCGCTGATGGCATCGAACACCTCGAAGTAGCGGAACACCGGCGCGAACACCGCATCGACCAGGCTGAAGTCCTGGCCTGCGAAGTAGGGCCCCGCGCCGAGCGCGGCCTCGACGCGCGCGAACTTGGCCGCGAGCGCCTGCCGCTTCTGGGCGAACACGTCGGCGTCGCGCGTGGTCTCGTAGCCCCACAGGTCGGCAAGGATCGCCGAGCCGAACTCCATCCACGCGCGATGCTGGGCGCGCGCGAGCGGGTCCTGCGGATGCAGGCGCGGGCCCGGCTGCGTCTCTTCGAGGTATTCGCAGATCACGTTGCTCTCGAACAGCACGGCTTCGCCGCCGCCGTCGCTGCTGCGCGGTACTTTCAGCAGCGGCACCTTGCCGAGCGGCGAGATGTCCAGGAACCACTGCGGCTTGTTCGCAAGATCGATGACCACGCGTTCGAAGGGCACGTTCTTCTCGTGCAGCGCGATCGCGGCGCGCTGCACGTAGGGGCACAGCAGGTGGCTGACGAGTGTGAGGGTCTGGGTCATGGCGCTTTCCTTGCGTTCTCGCTCGGGGTTGTGTTCGGTCGGCCGCGATTCTTGCGGCTCGCGAAAACCTTTTCCGGAAAAGCCCATTCGCCCTGGGGGCGCCTTCGTGCTAAGGCGCGGCCGTGTCGAGCCAGTGCGTGATGCGCCCGGCGTGCATCACGCCGATGCGGTCGGCCATCGCGTGGGCCTCGGCCTCGTTGTGGGTGACGAGGATCGCGGTCTGTCCGGCGCGCTTGAGGATGCCGCGCACCTCCTGCGTCAGGCGCTCGCGCGTGCCGCCGTCGAGGTTGGAGAAGGGCTCGTCGAGCAGCAGCAGCGCGGGCGAGGGCGCCAGCGCGCGCGCGAGCGCGATGCGCTGCTGCTGGCCGCCCGAGAGCTCGTGCGGGAAACGCTCGCCGGCATCGGCCAGGCCCACGAGCGCCAGCATCTCCGACACGCGCGTCCGCTGCTGCGCGCGCGGCAGGCGGCGCAGGCCGAAGGCCACGTTGCTGCCGGCCGAAAGGTGTGGAAAGAGCGCGTACTCCTGGAACATCATGCCCACGCGCCGCTCTTCGGGCGGCAGGTGCAGCTGGGGCGACGAGAGCAGCGTTTCGCCGAGCAGGATGCTGCCCGCGCGCACGGGTTCGAAGCCCGCGATCGCGCGCAGCACCGTGGTCTTGCCGCAGCCCGACGGACCGAACAGGCAGGCGATGTCGCCGGCCGGCAGCCCGAGCGAGAAATCGTTCACCACGGTGTGCGGGTCACCCCGAGGCGTCTCGTAGGCGAGCTGGATCGATTCGATGAGAAGGGGGGCGCTCATGATGAGTTCGAAGGCGGCAGCGCCGAAGGCGTGCCGAGTTGATGGCGCGCGAGCAGCACCACGGGCAAGAGGCCTGCCACCACGATGGCGAGCGCGGCGATGGCGCCTTCTTCATAGGTGCCGCGCGCGGCCTCGGCATAGAGCCAGGTGGCCAGCGTGTCGAAATTGGCGGGCCGCAGCAGCAGCGTGGCCGGCAGCTCCTTCATCGCATCGACGAACACCAGCAGCGCGCCCGTGGCAATGGCCGGCTGCAGCAGCGGCAGGTGCACGCGGCGCAGCGTGCCGCCGGTGGTTTCGCCGAGCAGGCGCGAGGCTTGTTCGATCGCGGGCGGGATGCGTGCAAGCCCGGCTTCGATGCCGCCGACCGGCATCGCCAAAAAGCGGATCGCGCACGCCACCACCAACACCACGCCCGCAGCCATCAGCGGCAGGCCTCGCAGGCCGAGCAGGCCGGCCAGCGCGGCATCGAAGGTCAGCGCGGGCGTGAGCAGTCCGATGGCGAGCACCGTGCCGGGCAGCGCATAGCCCAAGGTGGCCGCGCGCGCCTGCCAGCGCGCGCGGTTGGGCCGCGAGCCCTGGCTGCGCGTGGCCCATGCCACCACGAGCCCGGCCGCCACCGCCACCACCGTGACGCCGGCGGCCAGCGTGATCGTGTTGCCGAGGCTGGCCAGCAGGCCCTGCGAGATACCGTTGCCCTGGTGCAGCCGCTTGGCGCTTTCCCAGACCAGGTACAGCGCCGGTGCCACGAAGCCGATCAGCACCGGCAGCGCGGTCGTGGCCGTGGCCAGCCAGGCGGCGCCGCCGTGCAGCCGCCGCGGCTGGATGGCGCGCATGCGCTGCGCCGAACCGAAGCGCTGGTGGCGCCGGCCATTGCGTTCGAGCCAGACCAGCGCCACCACCACGAACAGCATCGCGCAGGCGATCTGCGCCGCGCCCGCGAGGTCGGAGCGCGTGATCCAGGTGGTGTAGACCGCCACCGTGAGCGTGTTGACGCCGAGGAATTCCGAAGCGCCGATGTCGTTGAGCGTCTCGAGCAGCGCCAGGCTCAGGCCCACGGCCAGCGCTGGCCGCGCCAGCGGCAGCGCCACGCGGAAGAAGGCGCCGCGCCGGCTTTCGCCCAGCGTGCGCGCGGCCTCCAGCAGGTGCGCGGGCTGGGTCATGAACATGGCGCGCGCGGTCATGTAGACGTAGGGGTACAGCACGAAGCCGAGCACGAAGATCGCCCCCGGCATCGAGCGCAGGTCGGGCAGGCGAAACTGCCGCGGGCTGTCGAAGCCCAGCATCCAGCGGATCGCGCCTTGAATGGGGCCGATGGGGTGCAGCAGGTCGAGGTAGGCGAACGCAACGATGTAGGTCGGCATTGCGAGCGGCAGCAGCAGCGCCCAATGCAGCACGCGCCGGCCCGGGAAGTCGCAGGCCGTTACCAGCCAGGCGCAGCCGGTGCCGATGACCAGCACCAGCGCGCCGACGCCCGCCAGCAGCAGCGCCGTGTTCAGTGCCGCGCTCGGCAGCACGTGCGCGAACAGCGGGCCCCAGTGCGCGAGCCCGCCGCCCAGCGCGAGCCATACGAGCCCGGCCACCGGCGCGAGCACCCCGAGCGCGATGGCGAGCGAAGCAAGGCGCCAGGCCGGGCCTGCGGCTTGCAGCCCCCTGGAACTCATCGGGGAGCGGCGGCTACGAGAAGCGAACCAGGAGCCACTACTTGTCGAAGCCGACCTTGTCGACGAGGGCGCTGGCCTGCTTGCGGTGCTTGGCGATTTCGGTCAGCGGCAGTGGGTCGACCTTCAGCGCGCCGATGCTCTGCCCGATGATCGGATCGAGCGCCACGCCCTTGCGCACCGGGTATTCGTAGTTGGCCTGCGCGTAGAGCGCCTGCGCCGGTTCGGAGACCAGGAACTCGAGCAGCTTGACCGCGTTCTCGCGCTGCGGGGCGTTCTTTGCCACGGCCGCGCCGCTGATGTTGACGTGCGTGCCGCCGCTCTTGGCGTTGGCGAAGGTCGGGCGCACCACCTTGATGGCATCGCCCCACTTGCGCGCGTCGGTGCCTTCCTTGGCGCTCTTCATCTGGCCGACGTAGTACGAGTTGGCCAGGCCAACGTCACAGATGCCGCCGAGGATGTCGCGCGCCACGTCGCGGTCGCCGCCCGTCGCCTTGCGCGCGAGGTTCGCCTTCACGCCGCGCAGCCACTGCTCGGTCTTGGCTTCGCCGTCGTGCGCGATCATGGCCGCGATCAGCGCCGTGTTGTAGGGGTGCTGGCCGGCGCGGATGCAGACCTTGCCCTTGTACTTGGGATTGGCGAGGTCTTCGTAGCGGAAGTTCGTGATCGG
>CAMLCW010000206.1 GCA_946478645.1 uncultured Variovorax sp. | reverse complement strand
GACCACCGAGATCTACACTCTTTCCCTACACGACGCTCTTCCGATCTTCGAGCATGCGCCCGAGGCCATCGACTGGCTGCGCGAACTCGGCGTGCCCTTCTCCGAGGAAGACGGCGCGCTGCACCTGACGCGCGAGGGCGGCCACAGCCAGCGCCGCATCATCCACGCGGCCGACGCCACCGGCGCGGCCGTGCAGCAGACGCTGATCGAGCGGGTGCGCCGCACGGCCAACATCGTGCTGTTCGAACACCACATGCTCGTCGACCTGGTCACCGCGCCGGCAAGCGGCAAGGGCCCCGCGGCCTGCCGGGGGCTGTATGCGCTCGACCACGCCACCGGCGAGGTGCGGGCCTTCTCCGCGCCCCACACCATCCTTGCGACGGGCGGCGCAGGCAAGGTGTACCTCTACACCACCAATCCCGACACGGCCACGGGCGACGGCATCGCCGCTGCGTGGCGTGCGGGCTGCCGGGTGTCGAACATGGAGTTCATCCAGTTCCACCCGACCTGCCTCTACCACCCGCATGCCAAGTCGTTCCTCATCAGCGAAGCGGTGCGCGGCGAAGGCGGCCTGCTGAAGCTGCCCGACGGCACGCGCTTCATGCCGCGGCACGACGAGCGCGCCGAGCTCGCGCCGCGCGACGTGGTGGCGCGCGCCATCGACTTCGAAATGAAGAAGCACGGGCTCGACTGCGTGCACCTCGACATCTCGCACCAGCCGCCAGCATTCCTGAAGGCGCACTTCCCCAACATCCTCGCGCGCTGCCTGGAACTGGGCATCGATATCACGCGCGAGCCGATCCCCGTGGTGCCCGCCGCGCACTACACCTGCGGCGGCGTGCAGAGCGACCTGGCCGGCCGCACCGACATCGCGGGCCTGTTCGCCATCGGCGAAACCGCCTGCACCGGCCTGCACGGCGCGAACCGGCTGGCCAGCAACTCGCTGGTCGAATGCATGGTGTTCGCGCGCGCCGCGGCCGACGCCATTGCCCAGGCGCCGTCGCGCGAACGCGCCGCGCTGCCCGCCTGGGACGAAAGCCGCGTCACCGACGCCGACGAAGCCGTGGTCATCTCGCACAACTGGGACGAGCTGCGCCGCTTCATGTGGGACTACGTCGGCATCGTGCGCACCAACAAGCGCCTGGAGCGCGCGAGCCACCGCATCGCGCTGCTGCAGGCCGAGATCCAGGAGTTCTACGCGAACTTCCACGTCACGCGCGACCTGCTCGAACTGCGCAACCTGGTGCAGGTGGCCGAGCTGATCGTGCGTTCCGCGCAGGCCCGCCACGAGAGCCGTGGCCTGCATTTCAGTCGCGATTACCCTTCGCTGGCCGAGCCCACCGCACCCACCGTGCTGGTGCCGCCGGTCGACTGACCCCACCCTTCGTCACCTTTCGATCACCCTCAGGATGCCCGGCCACCGACGCCCGCAGGGAGAAAGCCAACCATGTCGAACACACCTTCCACACCCACCCCACCGTCCGAAGCCCCGGCCGGCACGCCCTACGGCACGCTGCCGCCCGCCTCGCCGCCGGCGCAGCGCAAGCCCGTGAGCCTGCCGCGGCTGGCCGACATGCATGCGCGCGGCGAGAAGATCGCCATGCTCACCGCCTACGACGCCACCTTCGCGGCCATGGCCGACGCGGCCGGCATCGACTGCCTGCTGGTCGGCGACTCGCTGGGCATGGTCTGCCAGGGCCTGAACAGCACCGTGGGCGTGAGCCTCGAAGCGATGCGCTACCACACCGACAGCGTCTCGCGCGGCCTGCGCCGCGTGCAGGGCACGGCCTGGCTGATCGCCGACCTGCCGTTCGGCAGCTACCAGCAGTCGCGCGAGCAGGCGCTGGCGAGCGCCACGGTGCTGATGCAGGCCGGCGCGCACATGATCAAGCTCGAAGGCGGCGGCTGGACCACCGAGACCGTGCGCTTCCTCGTCGAGCGCGGCATTCCGGTGTGCGCGCACCTCGGGCTCACGCCGCAGACCGTGCATGCGCTCGGCGGCTACCGCGTGCAGGGCAAGGGCGACAGCGCCGGCGCACTGCTCAAGCAGCAGGCGCATGCGCTGCAGGACGCGGGCGCCGCCATGCTGGTGCTCGAGATGGTGCCGGCCGCGCTGGCGGCCGAACTCACGGCCGAGCTGAGCCGCTGCGCCACCATCGGCATCGGCGCCGGCCGGGGCACCGCGGGCCAGGTGCTCGTGCTGCACGACATGCTCGGCATCAACCTCGGGAAGATGCCGAAGTTCGTGCGCAACTTCATGGCCGATGCGCCCGGCGTGCTGCCCGCGCTGCAGGCCTACGTGCAGGCCGTGAAAGACGGCAGCTTTCCCGACGACCGGCTCCACGCCTGGTAAGCCCTGAAAGGACACATTCACCATGTACATCGCCAAGACCATCGACGAACTGCGCCAGCATCTGTCTTCAAGCCGCCGCCCGGCCTTCGTGCCCACCATGGGCAACCTGCACGAAGGCCACCTCGCGCTCGTGCGGCAGGCCAGGCCGCTCGGCGACGCCACCGTCGCGAGCATCTTCGTGAACCGCCTGCAGTTTCTGCCGCACGAGGATTTCGACACCTACCCGCGCACCTGGGACAGCGACTGCGCAAAGCTGCAGGCCGTCGGCTGCGACGTGCTGTTCGCGCCCGACGAACGTGCGCTCTACCCCGAGCCGCAAACCTGCAAGGTGCATCCGGACCCGGTGCTCGCCGACGTCCTCGAGGGCCACATCCGTCCCGGCTTCTACGTCGGCGTGTGCACGGTCGTGATGAAGCTCTTCCAGTGCGTGCAGCCGCGCGTGGCGGTGTTCGGCAAGAAGGACTACCAGCAGCTCATGATGATCCGCCACATGGTGCGGCAGTTCGCGATGCCGATCGAGATCGTCGGCAGCGAGACCTTCCGTGCCGCCGACGGCCTCGCGCTGTCGTCGCGCAACGGCTATCTGAGCGAGACCGAGCGCGCCGAGGCGGTGCAGCTGTCGAAGGCGCTGCATGCCATGGCCGACGCCGTGCGCGCGGGCGAGCGCGACTTCGCCGCCATCGAGGCGCGCGCGATGCAGGCGCTCGCCGGGCGCGGCTGGCAGCCCGACTACATGGTGCTGCGGCGGCGCGCCGACCTGCAGGCGCCCCAGCCCGGCGATGCGCTCGTGGCCCTGGCCGCCGCGCGGCTGGGCAGCACGCGGCTCATCGACAACCTCGAAATCGACACGCCGCCCGCGACATGACCTACAGCGTCAAGGAAATCTTCTACACGCTGCAGGGCGAAGGCGGCCAGGCCGGCATGCCGGCCGTGTTCTGCCGCTTCGCGGGCTGCAACCTCTGGACCGGCCGCGAAGAAGACCGCGCCACGGCCGTCTGCCGTTTCTGCGACACCGATTTCGTCGGCACCGACGGCACGCTCGGCGGCAAGTTCAAGAGCGCCGACTTGCTGGCCGACACCATCGCCGCGCAATGGCCGAACGGCGACGCCGACCACCGCCTGGTGGTGCTGACCGGCGGCGAGCCGCTGCTGCAGGTGGATACCGCGCTCGTCGAGGCACTGCACGCGCGGCGCTTTCGCATTGCCGTGGAAAGCAACGGCACGGTCGCGGCGCCCGAGGGCATCGACTGGCTGTGCATCAGCCCGAAGGCGGGCGCGCCCTGGGTGCAGCAGCGCGGCCAGGAGCTGAAGCTGGTGTGGCCCCAGCGGGACTTCGATCTCGAGACGGTGGCACGCACGGGCGCGTTCACGCATCGCTTCCTGCAACCGATGGACGGCCCCGACCAGGCGGTGAACACGCAGCTGTGCATCGCCGAATGCATGCGCCAGCCCGCGTGGCGCCTCAGCGTGCAGACCCACAAGATCACCGGCATCCGCTAGGCAGGACATCCGTTAGGCAGGACTTTTCTTTCATGCGATTCACGATCAGCCAACGCTTCTTCTTCGATGCGGCGCACACGCTCCGGCGCGAGATCGAGGCCGAGGGCAGCCGCCGCATCCACGGCCACACCTACCACGCCGAAGTGTGGGTTGCGGGCGAGCGTGATCCGGCCACGGGCATGGTGATCGACCTGGGCCTGCTGCGGCGCAGGCTCGACGAGGTGCGCGAGCAGCTCGACCATCGGCTGCTGGACGAGGTCGAAGGGCTGCATCCGCCGACGCTCGAGAATCTCTGCCTGTTCATTGCGGACGCGCTGCCCGAGCTGCGGCCTTCGCTCGCGCGGGTGCGCGTGTGGCGCGAGGCGCTGGGGGACGCCTGCACGCTGGATTTCTAGGTTTTTCTCCCTCCCCCTTCGGGGGAGGGCGGGGTGGGGGCCGGCGGCGCTCGCAACAGGCGCCCTGCCCGCCCCCATCCCAACCTTCCCCCGGAGGGGGAAGGAGCCATTCAAGCCGCGCCGATGCCGGCGACCAGGCTGCCCGCCGCCTGCCCGTTCTTGAGCCCGGCCGTGAACGCCAGCATCCGGTCGATCGGCACGCGCGCGCGCAGCCCGAGCGCCGGATCGACATGGACCTCGCCCGCGCCGGTCTCAAGCGCGTTCGCGAGTTCCGCGAGGCCGTTCATCGCCATCCACGGGCAATGCGCGCAGCTCTTGCAGGTGCCGCCGTTGCCCGCGGTGGGCGCTTCGATGAAGGTCTTGCCGGGGTTCAGCGTGCGCAGCTTGTGCAGCATGCCGGTGTCGGTGGCGACGATGAATTCGGCGGCATCCAGGCGCTGCGCCGCGCTCAGGATCGCCGAGGTCGAGCCCACCGCATCGGCCAGCGCGATCACGTCGGCCGGCGATTCGGGATGCACCAGCACCTTGGCCTTGGGGTGTTCCTTCTTGAGCAGTTCGAGTTCGAGCGCCTTGAACTCGTCATGCACGATGCAGGCGCCGTTCCAGCTCACCATGTCGGCGCCGGTCTGGCGCTGGATGTAGTCGCCGAGGTGCCGGTCGGGGCCCCAGAGGATCTTCTGCCCCGCGGCATGCAGCGCGTTCACCACGTCGAGCGCGCAGCTCGAGGTGACGAGCCAGTCGGCACGCGCCTTCACGGCCGCGCTGGTGTTGGCGTAGACCACCACGGTGCGGTCCGGGTGCTGGTCGCAGAAGGCGCTGAACGCCTCGACCGGGCAGCCGAGGTCGAGCGAGCAGTTGGCGTCGAGATCGGGCATCAGCACGCGCTTCTCGGGCGAGAGAATCTTCGAGGTCTCGCCCATGAAGCGCACGCCCGAGACCACGAGCGTGGTCGCGGCATGGTCACGGCCGAAGCGTGCCATCTCGAGCGAATCGCTCACGATGCCGCCGGTCTCTTCTGCAAGGTCCTGCAGGTCGGGATGCACGTAGAAGTGCGACACCATGACCGCATTGCGTTCGCGCAGCAGCCGGCGGATGCGCGCCTTGAGCGCGCTGCGCTCGTCGGGCGAAGGCTCGGGCGGCACACGCGCCCAGGCATGGCGCGTGCTGCAGGCGGCGCCCGCGGCGGCGGGCTGCTCGTAATCGACGTCGATGCGCGAGGACAGCATGGCCGGGTCAGCCTTCCTGGAAGCGCATCGAGTAGTCGATGGCCTTGACGTCCTTGGTCAGCGCGCCGATGGAGATGCGGTCGACGCCGGTTTCGGCCAGTGCGCGCAGGCCATCGAGCGTCACGCCGCCCGAAATCTCGAGCACGGCCCGGCGCGCCTCGCCGGCCTCGTCGTTGATGCGCACCGCCTCGCGCAGCGTAGGCAGGTCCATGTTGTCGAGCAGCACCATGCGCGCGCCGGCGTCGAGCGCCTCGCGCAGCTGGGCCAGCGTCTCGACCTCGACTTCGACGAAGGCGGCGCGCTGCGCGGCCGGCGCCACCGCGCGCAGCGCAGCGGCCACGCCGCCGGCAGCGGCCACGCCGCCGGCAGCGGCAATGTGGTTTTCCTTGATAAGGACCGCGTCGTAGAGGCCGATGCGGTGGTTCAGGCCGCCGCCCGTGCGCACCGCGTATTTCTGGGCCAGCCGCAGGCCTGGCAGCGTCTTGCGGGTGTCGACGATGCGCGCGCGCGTGCCGCGGACCGCGTCGGCGTATTGCGCCGTCTTGGTGGCCACCGCACTCAGCAGCTGCAAAAAGTTGAGCGCGGTGCGCTCGGCGGTCAGCAGCGCGCGTGCGGCGCCTTCGATCTCGAGCACCACCTGGTCGGCCGCGCAGCGCTCGCCCTCGCCGCAGTGCCAGCGGATGCGGGCCTCGGGATCGAGCTGCCGCAACGTGGCTTCGACCCACGGCGAGCCGCACACGACGGCCGCTTCGCGCGCCAGGATGCGGGCACGGGCGCGGCGGGCCGGGTCGACCAGCGAAGCGGTCAGGTCGCCGTCGGCCACGTCCTCCTGCAGGGCGCGCGCCGCATCGGCCTCGGCCAGTGCGCGCACCGCGGGCACCGAAAAATCAAAACGGGGGCTGTCGGCAGTCATTCTCTTGTTGTCTCGTCTCTTTGTCTCTTGGCCTGTCGCGCAGTTGCAGAAGCCCTTCGTCAGGAACCCGCCCGGACCGATTCAGGCACCGGATCGCGGCCGGTCAGCGAGGCGACGGCTTCCTTCGGGCCGAGCCGACCGTCGAGCAGCGCGACCACCCCTTCGGCGATCGGCATCTCCACGCCGAGGCTGCGCGCGCGCTGCACCACGGTGCGGGCGCAGTAGACGCCTTCGGCCACATGGCCCAGCGATGCCACGGCCTCGGCCAGCGTCCGGCCCTGCGCGAGCAGCAGCCCCACCTTGCGGTTGCGCGAGAGGTCGCCGGTGGCCGTGAGCACCAGGTCGCCGAGCCCCGACAGACCCATGAAGGTCTCGGCACGCGCGCCGAGCGCGAGTCCGAAGCGGGTCATTTCGGCCAGGCCGCGCGTGATGAGCGCGGCGCGCGCGTTCAGGCCCAGCGCCAGGCCGTCGCACAGGCCCGTGGCGATGGCCAGCACGTTCTTGACGGCGCCGCCGACCTCGACGCCGACGATGTCGTCGTTGGCGTAGACGCGCAGCGCCGGGCCGTGGAAGGCATCGACGAGCGCGTCGCGCACCTCGGCATGCGGGCTGGCCGCCACCAGAGCGGTGGGCCGGCCCTCGGCGACTTCCTGGGCGAAGCTCGGCCCGCTGAGCACGCCGGCCTTGAGGGCGGGTGCCACCTGGGCCCAGATTTCGTGGGCCAGCATGCCGAAGGAGGCGGCGTCACCGCCGAGCGCGGGTTCCACACCCTTGCAGAGCCAGGCGACGGGCACGCGCGTGCCGCGCAATGCGATGAGCTGCTGGCGCAGCGCGGCCATCGGGGTGGCGACGATGACGAGGTCGGCGCCGGCCTGCGCCTCGCGCAGGTCGCCTGCGCGCACGACGAGGCTTGGCGGCAGCGCGAGGCCCGGCAGGTAACGGCGGTTTTCGCGCGCGTTCGCGATCGCCTCGGCCTGGGCCGCATCGCGCGCCCAGAGCGTGACCTCATGGCGGCCTGCCGCATTGACAGCGAGCGCCGTGCCCCAGGCTCCGGCGCCATGAACGCAGATCTTCATCGGCGTCGCGGCGCTGTGCAGCGCTTACTGCGTGACGATCGGCGAGGGCTGGCCGGCGGCCTGCGCCTGCTGCTGCTCGTACATGGCCTGGAAGTTGATCTCGGCCAGGTGCACGGGCGGGAAGCCGGCACGGGTGACGATGTCCGAGACGTTGGCGCGCAGGTACGGATAGACGATCTGCGGGCAGGCGATGCCCATCACCGGGTTCATCTGGTCGGCCGGCAGGTTGCGGATCTCGAAGATGCCGGCCTGCTTGGCCTCGACCAGGAACACCGTGCGGTCCTTGATCTTGGTGGTGACGGTGGCCGTCACGCACACTTCGTACATGCCCTCGGCGGCCTGCGAGGCCTCGACGCCCAGCTGGATGTCGACGGCCGGCTGCTCCTGCTCGAGCAGGATCGCGGGCGAATTGGGCTGCTCCAGCGACGCTTCCTTGAGGTACACGCGCTGGATCTGGAAGACGGGGTCCTGTTGCTCGGCCATGGAGTGCTTTCGGTGCAAAGACAAGGCCCGCCGAAGCGGGCCGGGGGATTCGGCCGGGAATTATCTCAGGAGCCGTTCAGAAGGGGCAGCAGCCCGCCCTGGCTGTCCAGCGCCGCCAGGTCGTCGCAGCCGCCCACGTGGGTGTCGCCGATGAAGATCTGCGGCACGGTGCGCTGGCCGGTGATTTCCATCATCTTCACGCGTTCGTGCGGCTGGGTGTCGACGCGGACCTCGTTGATCTGCTGGACGCCGCGCGCCTTGAGGATCTGCTTGGCCCGGATGCAGTACGGGCAGACGGCGGTGGTGTACATGGTGACGGCTTGCATGCGAACGGGGTGCTTTCCTAGGCTTTCTCGACCGGCAGGTTAGCGTCTTTCCAGGCCTTGAGCCCGCCGGCCAGCGCTTGGGCCTTGTCGTAGCCCAGTTTCTTGGCCGCGCCCGCCGCGCGCCCGGCACGCGCGCCGGTGGCGCACACCAGGATCAGCGGCACGGTCTTGTTCTTCACCACCTCGGGCAGGCGCTGCTCGAGCTGGCCCAGCGGCACGTTGCGCGCGCCGGCCACGTGGCCGGCGGCGAACTCCTCGGGGTCGCCCACGTCCACGACGACGGCCCGCTCGCGGTTGATCAGCTGCACGGCCGCCGCCGCGGTGAGGCCGCTGCCGCCACCACGCCCGGCCGGCGGCCACAGCAGCATGCCGCCCGAGGCGAGCGCCAGCACGATCAGCATCCAGTTGTTGATGACGAAGTCCATCGGTTCCTTTTGAGTCCCGCGCCCACGGGCGCAAACCCGGGATTCTAGAATCGCTGCTTTTGCCGGCCCGCAGCCCCCATGCACAAGCTCGTTCTGATCCGCCATGGCGAATCGACCTGGAACCTGGACAACCGCTTCACCGGCTGGACCGACGTGGACCTCACGCCCACCGGCATCGAGCAGGCCAGGACCGCCGGGCGCCTGCTCAAGGCCGAGCGCTACGAGTTCGACATCTGCCACACCAGCGTGCTCAAGCGCGCCATCCACACCCTGTGGCATTGCCTGGACGAGATGGACCGGCAATGGCTGCCCACCGTCAAGTCCTGGCGCCTGAACGAGCGCCACTACGGGGCGCTGCAGGGCCTGAACAAGGCCGAGACGGCCAGGAAGTTCGGCGACGAGCAGGTGCTGGTCTGGCGCCGCAGCTACGACATTCCGCCGCCGG
>CAMLCW010000205.1 GCA_946478645.1 uncultured Variovorax sp. | reverse complement strand
CCGCCGTGCGGGATGCAGCGGCTGGCCGACCAGCCGTGCTCCTTGAGCATGTCGAGGGTGCGCAGGTACTCCACCAGGCCGTAGCTCAGCGCGCAGTCGAACTGCAGCCAGTCGCGGTCGGGGCGCATGCCGCCGTAGCGGATCAGGTTGCGCGCGTCCTGCATCGAGAACAGGTCTTCGCCCGTGGCCATCGGGTTCTTGTAGAAGTTGCGCAGCGCCGCCTGCAGCTCGAAGTCGAGCGGGTCGCCCGGCTCCTCGTACCAGAACAGGTCGTACTGCGACAGCGCCTTGGCATAGGCGATGGCGGTTTCGAGGTCGAAGCGGCCGTTGGCGTCGACGCAGAGCTTCTGGCCGTCCTGCAGCACCTCCATGATCGAGTCGATGCGGCGCAGGTCTTCGTCGAGCGAGGCGCCGCCGATTTTTTTCTTGACGACCGTGTAGCCGCGGTCGATGTAGCTGCGCATCTCGTCCTGCAGCTTTCGGTGGTCCTGGCCCGGGTAGTAGTAGCCGCCCGCGGCGTAGACAAAAATCTTGCGGTTCGGCTTGCCGTTGCCGTAGCGGTCGGCCAGCAGCTGGAACAGGGGCTTGCCTTCGATCTTGGCCACGGCGTCCCACACCGCCATGTCGATGGTGCCGATCGCGACCGAGCGCTCACCATGGCCGCCGGGCTTCTCGTTGGTGAACATGGTGTTCCAGATCCTGTGCGGATCGAGGTTGTCGCCCGTGTCGTCGACGAGCGAAGCCGGGTCCGCTTCGAGGATGCGCGGAATGAAGCGTTCGCGCATCAGCTTGCCTTGGCCATAGCGGCCGTTCGAATTGAAGCCGTAGCCGACGACCGGCTTGCCGTCGCGGATCACGTCGGTGATCACCGCGACGAGGCTCAGCGTCATCTTGCTAAAGTCGATGTAGGCGTTGCGGATGGGCGAGCTGATGGGAATGGTTTTTTCGCGGATTTCGACGATCTTCATGCTGGGCTCCAGGCGGTCTTTGATTGAGAGCCTGTATGGTCCGCCGCGCCGGCTTTTGCGGCCAATGCTCTTTTTCGCTGCTTCCATGCACCGGACGAACCGCCCATGAACCTGATCTGGCTCGACGACTTTCTGGCGCTGGCCGCCACCGGCAATTTCTCGCGCGCCGCGGAGGACCGCCACAGCTCCCAGCCCGCCTTCAGCCGGCGCATCCGCGCGCTCGAAGAGTGGATCGGCGCCGAGCTCTTCGACCGGCGCTCGCAGCCGGCCCGGCTGACCGAGGTCGGCGAATGGTTCACCGGCGTGGCCCAGGAAATGATCGCCCGCGTCGCGCGGGTGCCGGGCGACGCGAAGAAGGTGGCCGAGGCCAGTTCGGTCACGCTGCGCATCGCGTCGACACATGCGCTGTCGTTCACTTTTCTGCCGCGCTGGCTGCGAAGCCTCGAATCGAGCACCGCGCTCGGACCGGTGCAGCTGATGTCCGACGTGCTCTTGCGCTGCGAGGCGCTGATGCTGCAGAGCAAGGTGCAGTTCGTGCTGAGCCACGCGCACGGCAAGGCCCCGGGGGCGCTCGATGCGGAGCCCTACCGGTCGACACGCGTCGGCGAGGACCTGCTGATTCCCGTGTCGGCGGCCGACGCGGCAGGCGGCGCATGCCACCGGCTCGGGCAGCCTGGCGGGCCTGCCGTGCCGGTGCTTCAGTACACCGAGGAGTCAGGGCTGGGCCGCATCCTGCGCGCGGTCGTCGGCCGCAGGCTGGAGTCGGTGCCCGCGCAGGCGGTCGTCACTGCGCATCTGGCCTCGGTGCTCCGAACCATGGTGCTCGACGGCCGGGGCATCGCGTGGCTGCCGAAGACGCTGGTGGAAGACGACATCGCCCAGGGCCGGCTGGTGGCCGCGGCGGGCAGCGACTGGGAGGTTCCGCTGGAGATCAGGCTTTACTGTGACAGCGCGCTTTTGGGCAAGGCCGCGAGCGCGTTCTGGGACGCCGCGACCAGTGCTACCGATCGACGGTAAAGAGGCGGGGGGTTCCTTCCGACGGCCCGCGGCCGCGATGCAGTACGACGCCGGGCGCGTCCAACTGGCGCATCAGCACGCGCCCGTGCGTCGAGTCGGTCACGAAGACTGTTGACCGGTCCGGCCCGCCGAAGGCGAGGTTGGTGATGGAGGCGCCCGCCGGGCCGCGCAGCACCACCACAGGCTCGGCACGGGCATTGAGTACCCAGACCAGGCCGAGCCCTGGATTCGCGACCAGCAGTCGCCCGTGGATGTCGACGGCGAGGCCATCGGGACCGCTCGGGCCGTAAGAGGTGAAGAACTGGCCCACCTTGGCCACGCTGCCGTCGGGCAGTAGCGGCACGCGCCACACGCAGTTGCCGCGCGTCACGGCAAGGTAGAGCACCCGGCCGTCTGGCGAGAGCGCGACGCCGTTGGGGCTTGGCACATTCGACAGCAGCAGGTCGAGTCGGCCGTCGGGGCGCAGCCGGTAAAGCCGGCCGGAGGGATCGTGCAGCCCGCTCTGGCCCTGGTCGGTGAAGTAGACGTTGCCCTCGGCATCGATCACCAGGTCGTTCACGCCCTTGAAGCGCTCGCTGTTGCGTCGCTCGAGCAGCGGCGCCACCTGGCCGGTGCGCACGTCGACGCGCACCAGGCCGTTCCTGTAGTCGGCCACCAGCAGCGTGTGGTCGTCGACGAACTTCATGCCGTTGGGCTCGCCGTCGTATTCGGCGATCAGCGTCCAGCGGCCGGCGGCATCGACGCGGAAGATGCGGCCGAACGGGATGTCGGCCACATAAAGGTTGCCTGCTTGGTCGAATACCGGGCCTTCAAGAAAGGAGTCGGTCGGCTGGCCGCCCCGATTGGCTTCGGCCCAGGCAGAGGGCTGGCGCCGGCGCAGTTCGTCGGGCAGGCTGGTGAAGGGCTCGAGGTCGAGCAGTTGTGGCGCTTGCAGAAGGTACATGCGGTTCTTTCGCTCAGGCGCCCGTGTCACTCGAAGCCATAGAGCAGCGCCGGGTTGCCGACCAGGATGCGGTCGCGCATGGCTTCGCTGCCGCACCATGCCATGAGAACGTTCGCCAGGTCGGCGTCGTCCACGCTGCCGGGCGGCTCGGTGGTGTGCGGCCAGTCGCTGCCCCAGACCAGCCGTTCCGGCGCGGCCTGGACCAGCGCGCGGCCCAACGCCAGGCTGTCCGCATAGTTCGGCGCGCCCTCACGCGAGCGCATGTACACGCCCGACAGTTTGATCCAGGTGTTGCCTCCGTCGAGCAGCCGCCGCACCGCCGTGAAGGCCTCGCCGCCCGTGCCCTCGGCGGGATCCAGGCGCGCCATGTGGTCGATCACCAGCGGAACCGGCAGGCGCGCGAGCAGCGGCGCAAGCGTGACCAGCTGTTCGGGGTGCACGAAGACCTGGATGTGCCAGCCCAGCCGCGCGATTCGATGGGCCAGCGTCGAGAGCAGCTCGGCCGTGGTGGTGCCCCAGGACTGCGGCGTGACGAAGTTCACGCGCAGGCCGCAGACGCGGTGGGCGGCGAGGTGGTCGAGTTCGGCGTCGGAGACCGTCTGCCCGACCACCGCCACGCCGCGGGCGGCGCCGCCGAGTTGCGCCAGCGCATCGAGCGTGCAGCGGTTGTTGGTGCCGTAGGTGGAGGGGTTGACCACCACCGCCCGCGTCGTCCCGAGGCGTCGCTGCAGCAATCGGTAGGCGTCCACCTCCGCGCGCGGAGGAACCCGCGGCCAGTGCGGCGAGGGCGCGAAGCGCGGATCGAAGATGTGCATGTGACTGTCGCAGGCGTCGCGCGGCAGCGCCAGCTCGGGGCGTGCGCCGCCTGCGGAGTGCGGGACCGGTGCGTCGGCGGTTGTGTGCGTCATCGGGCGTGCTCAGTCGAGCTTGATGTTGCCCTTGCGGACGACCTCGGCCCAGCGCGCGTCCTCCTTCTTCAGGAAGGCAGCGAATTCCGCCGGTGTGGAGCCGACCGGCTGCACACCGACGTCGAGGAAACGCTTGCGTACCCCGTCTTCCTTGAGCACCTCGACCAGCGCCTGGTGCAGCTTGTCGGCCACGGGGGCCGGCGTGCCGACTGGAACGAAGACGCCGTTCCATTCGAAGGCCTCGTAGCCCGGCGCGACCGTCTCGGCAATCGTCGGCACCGCCGGCAGCCGCGCCGAGCGCGTCGGCGACGAGATCGCGAGCGCGCGCAGCTTGCCCGAGGCGACGAGCGGCGACGAAGCGGCCACGGTGCTGAACATGAAGTCGACCTGTCCGCCCATCACGTCCACGATCGCGGGGCCGCCGCTCTTGTAGCCCACGTGCACCATGTCGAGCCCGAGGCGCTGGCGCAGCAGTTCCGCTGCGAGCCGCTGCACCGTGCCACTCCCGCCCGAAGCGAAGTTGAGCTTGCCCGGCTCCGCGCGCGCCTTGGCCGCGAGATCCTGGATGTCCTTGATCGGGGAATCGGTGCGCACGATCACGATGTTCGGCGCCAGCGAGACAAGCGCGAGCGGCTGCAGTGCGCCGGCCGCGAACGGCATCTTCGCGAACAGGTGCGGATTGATCGAATAGGGCGTGGCGTCGTAGAGCACGGTGAAGCCATCGGGCGCAGCCTTGGCGACATAGGCGGCCCCGATGGTGCCGCTGGCGCCGGGCCGGTTGTCGACCACCACGCTGGTGCCGAGCTTCTCGCTCATGCGTACCGCGATCACGCGCGCGAGCGCATCGGCGGAGCCGCCGGGCGCATAGGACACGACGAGCGTGACCGGCCGTTCGGGAAACGCCGCATGGGCGGCCGCGCCCGCGAACAGGCAGGCCGCGGCCGCGAGCAGTCGTTGGAGGATCTTGATCACGGTGGTTCCTTGGTTCATTCAGTCTTGAGGTCGAGCGCGCGCGCGAGCTCGCCGTAGAGCGCGACTTCGCGCGCAAGCTGTGCGCCGAACGCATCGCCGCAGGTGCTGCGCGCCTCCATGCCGAGCGAGCGCAGCTTCTGCTGCGTGGCTGGCGCCTGCGCGAACGCGGTCGAGACCTGGCGCAGGCGGGCGAGCACTTCGGGCGGCGTGCCGGCCGGTGCCAGCAGGCCGTACCAGGCATCGGCCGTGTAGCCCTTGACGCCGAGCTCCTCGAAGGTCGGCACCGCGGGCAGCAGCTCGGAGCGGCGCGGCGCCGCAAGTGCGAGCGCGGTGAGCTTGCCCGACTGCACCTGCGGCAGCACCGAACCCAGCGTCGCAAAGGAACTGTCGACCTGGCCGCCCATGAGGTCGGTCACGGCCTGCGCTGCGCCCTTGTAGGGGATGTGGTTCATCGAGGTGCCGGTGAGCCGCGTGAAGCTCGCGCTCGCAAAGTGCCCCGAACTGCCGGTGCCCGGCGTGGCATAGGTCCGCTTGCCCGGTTCGGCCTTGACGGCCTGCATGAACGCGTCAAGCGTTTTGGCCGGCATCGACGGCCCAACCACCAGCACCGTGGGGCTTGCGGCCAGCTGGCAGACCGGCGCGAACGAGCGCACGGCGTCGAACTTGACGCGCTGGCTGTAGAGCGCCGGGATCATCGTGTGGTTGGTCGCGCCCAGCAGCAGCGTGTGGCCGTCGGCCGGCGCGACAGCCACGGCCTCGGCCGCAAGGATGGTGTTGGCGCCGGGCTTGTTGTCGACCACGAAGGGCTGGCCGAGGGCGCGCGAGGCGTGCTCGGCAAAGGCGCGCGCGACCACGTCGGTCGGCCCGCCCGCGGAGAAGCCGACGACCAGGCGCACCGGCTTGGCCGGCCAGTTCTGCGCCTGGGCCGCGGACATCGACAGCCCGAGCACCAGCGCCGTCAAGGCGAGGGACCGCAGCCCCGGTTGGTTGTTCTTTCTCATTTTCATGCCTCCTTGTTGTGATGGTGAGCGCTTCAGGCCGGTGTGGCCTGCCGCGCGAGTACGGCCAGCAGGTTGCGGGCCGCAGCCACGCCCATGTTGACGTAGGCATCGCCGGTCACGCCGCCGATGTGCGGGCTCAGCACCAGCCGGGCCTCGCCCTGGAAGGGATGGCCGGGCGTCATCGGCTCGACGGCGAAGCTGTCGAGTCCCGCCATCGCCACCTGGCCTGATTGCAGCGCAGCAAGCAGCGCCGGCTCGTCGATCAGGCCGCCGCGCGCGGTGTTCACGACGATGACGCCGCGCTTGCAACGCGCCAGCGTTTCGGCGTTGAGGAGGCCGCGGTTGTCGTCGGTCAGCGGGCAGTGCAGCGAGATCGCGTCGGACTCGGCCCAGAGCGTGTCGAGCTCGACGCGCTGAATGTAAGGCGGAAGCGAATCGTTTTTCGCGAACGGATCGAAGCCGAGCACGCGCATGCCCACCGCATCGGCCATGCGCGCAAAGCGCAACCCGATCGCGCCGAGGCCGACGAGGCCGATGGTGCGTCCGCCGAGTTCGAGGCTCTTGTGCGTGGCCTTGTCCCAGTGCCCCGCGTGCATGCGCGCGTCGAGCGCGACCACCGACTTGGCGCAGGCCAGCAGCAGCGCGAGCGCCTGTTCGGCCACGGCCGCCGCGTTGGCGCCCGCCGCCGCCACCACCTCGATGCCGCGCGCATGCGCCGCGGCCTTGTCGATGGTGTCGGTGCCGCTGCCGTGCTTGGAGATCACCTTGAGCGAGGGCGCCGCATCCATCACCGCGGCAGGGATCTTGCCGTAGCGCACGATGATGGCGACGGGATCGTGGGCGCGGCAGAGCGCGACCAGGTCGTCTTCGTTCGGCGTGCGGCCCGCAAAGACGAGTTCGTGGCCGGCGAGCAGTGCACTCGCCTGCGGCGCCAGGTCGGCGCCAGTGACGAGGATGGCGCTTCGTCGCGCCCCCACGCTTGCTACTTCGTGTGCTGCGCTCACAGCGTTTCGCCTTCCTTCAGCACGCCGGCCGCGCGCAGTGCGGCGTCGAGCCATTTCGCGCTGGTGTCGCCGCGGCCGATCGCGGCCACGCGCGCATTCTCGTCGGCCACCTTCTTCCCGGCCAGCGGCAGCAGGGCTTCGATCTTCTCGCGCTCGACCACCACCACGCCGTCGGCATCGCCGATCACGAAGTCGCCGGCCTTCACCGTTACGCCGCCCACCGACACCGGATGGCCGATGCGCCCGCCGATGTTCTTGGTCGGCCCGTTCGGATTGGTGCCGGCCGAGAACACCGGGAAGCCCATCTCCTCGATCTCGAGGCTGTCGCGGCAGGCGCCGTCGATCACCACGCCCGCGATGCCGAGCTTGCGGCAGGCGGTCATCATGATGGTGCCCATCAGCGCCGCGCCCAGGTCGCCCTTGCCGTCGATCACGAGCACGTCGCCGGGCTTGGCCATCGCGATCGCGGCATGGATCATGAGGTTGTCGCCCGGGCGCACCTCGACGGTGAGCGCGCTGCCCGCGAGCTTCATGCTGGGGCGCAGCGCGCGGATGCGGCCGTCGAGCGCACCGCGGCGGCCGGCCACGTCGGCCAGGATCGCGCTCTGGAATTCAGCGGCCTGCGCCACGGTGGATGCGGGCACGCGCTCGAAGTCGCGCAGGATGTCGGGAAGGGGCGATGACATGGGATGCTTTCAGGAATGGTTGAAGAGAGAAAAGAAGAAAAAGAGGGCGTGCCTGTTTCAGTCGGCCCGGATGTTGGCGGCCTTGATCACCTTGGCCCATTTCGCGAGGTCGGCCTTCTGCGTTGCCGCGAGCTGCTGCGGCGTGCTGCCGACCAGCGTGACGCCGAGCTTGTCGGCCATCGCGACCAGCTCCGGGTCCTTCAGGTGGCGCACGATCTCGGCATGCAGGCGATCGACGATGGCCGCGGGCGTGCCGGCCGGCGCATAGACCGCCTGCCACTGCGCCACCACGAAGTCGTCGAAGCCGGCCTGGCCCATGGTCGGAACGTCGGGCAGGCCCGGCAGGCGTTCGGCCGATGTGACCGCGAGCGCGCGCAGACGGCCGCTGCGGATGTGCGGCAGTGCCGCGGCCACGGGTGCGAACATGAAGCTCGCATGGCCCGCAAGCACGTCCTGGATCGCCGGCGTGTCGCCCTTGTAGGGCACGTGCGTCATGCGCGTGCCGGTGCGCAGCCGCAGCATCTCGCCCTGCATGTGCAGCACCGTGCCGTTGCCGCCGGAGGCGAACGAGATCTCGCCGGGCCGGGCCTTGGCCGCGGCCAGCAGCGCGGGCAACGATGCGAACGGCTGGCCCGTGCCGATCACGAGCACGTGCGGGATGGTTCCGATCAGCGAGATCGGCGCAAAGGCCTTCACTGCGTCGTACTGCATCTTCGGCAGCAGGTTCGGCACCACCGCCTGCGGCCCGATCGAGGTGCCCAGCAGCGTGTAGCCGTCGGGCGCGGCGCGCGCCACGAAGGCCGAGCCGATGGTGCCCGTGGCGCCGGCCTTGTTGTCGACCACCACGCTGGTGCCGAGCGAGGCGGCGAGCCGCAGCGCGAGCGCGCGGCCCAGGGTGTCGGTGGTGCCGCCGGGCGGATAGGGCACCACCCAGGTGATGGCTCTTTCAGTGGGCCAGCCGCCGCCTTGTGCGAAGGCGCTGCCCGATGCCGCGGCAAGCGCGGCAAGGCCCAGCGCGCCGAAACGGCGCCGGTGCATGCGGATGAGGGTGTCTGTGCGGGTCATGGTGTCTCCCTGGTGTTGGTGGGTGGAAAGTCGAAGCCGTAGAGCGCGGCCGGGTTGTCGACCAGGATGCGGCGCAGTAACGCGGCCGATCCGGCCCAGCGGGCCAGCTGGTCCATCTGCTGTGCGTCGTCGGGCATCGGCTGGTGGCCGGCCGAGGCCGACGCATGAGGCCAGTCGCTGCCCCAGAGCACGCGCTCGGGCGCGGCCTCGATGTAGCTGCGCGCGAGCGGCGCCAGGTCGTCGTGCGGCGCCGGCTGCTCGCTCACGATGTAGCCGCCCGAGAGCTTGACCCAGGCGCGTCCCGCGCGAAGCAGGCGCACGATCAGTGCGTGCGCGCCGTGGCGTGCTGCCATCGAAGGCGCAATCCGGCCGAAGTGGTCGAAGACCAGCGGCACCGGCAGTGCTTCGAGTTGTGGCGCAAGCGTTTCGAGCAGCGCGGCCGGTGCAAGCAGCTGCAGGTGCCAGCCCAGCGGTGCGATGCGGCGCGCAAGCGGCGCGAGATCGGCGGGATCGTTCGCGACGCCGAGCGAAAGGTTGAGCCGGATGCCGCGCACGCCGTGCGCACGCAGCGCATGCAGTGCCTCGTCGCTGGCCGTCTTCTCGTCGATGACCGCCACGCCGCGTGCGGCCGGGCCGAACGCCGCGAGCGCATCGATCAGCGCGCGGTTGTCGCAAGCGTAGGTGGAGGGCGTCACGAACACCACTCGCTCGGTGCCGGTGCGCTGCTGCAGCTGGCGGTAGTCGGCTGCCGAGGCGTCGG
>CAMLCW010000204.1 GCA_946478645.1 uncultured Variovorax sp. | reverse complement strand
CGTGCACAACGGCTACAACCATCCGCTGCTGCTGCCGCTGAACGCGGCCGCCGGCGCGCCGGTGCCGGGCACGCTGCTGATCCGTGTCGACCGCCTGCGCAGCAGCGGCAGCGGCTTCTCCACGCTGTGGGTGGGCGACCAGGCCGCGCTGAACTGGCGCTACCAGGTGCGCCAGCTGCTGCAGGTGCACCTGCCGCTCGTGGGCGCCGCCGCGTTCCTCGCAGTGGGCGCCTTCTCGTTCGCGGTGTGGCTAGGCCGGCGGCGCGAGACGCTCTACCTGCTGTTCTTCGCGATCTCGGCACTGGCCTTCACGCGCATGCTCCATTACTTCGTGAGCGGCGATTTCCTGCCGGTGCCGGACGCGTGGTTCGAATGGATCACCGTCGCCTCGCTGCTCTGGCTGATCGTCCTCGCCCACCTGTTTCTGCAGCGCCTGCACCGGCAGCCATCGCCCTGGCTGACCCGCGCCTCGGTCGCCCTGGCACTGGGCTGCAGCGTCGTCACGCTGCCCGGCATGTCGGCCGCGGTGCCGAGCCTGTATCTGATCACGCCGCTGCTCAATCTGGCGGTGCTGTCGTTGGCGGTGCTGATCTTCGGGGTCAACCTGCGCAAGGCGCTGCGCACCAGGCTGTCCGAGGGGCTGCTGGTGGCGGGCTGGGCGGCCATGGCGGTCGCCTTTGCCGGCTATGACGCGCTGCTGCAGAACAACCTGATCAGCCCCGAGAGCGTGTACACCTCGCCCTACACGATCATCGGCCTGTTCTTCATCTTCTCGTACATCATGTTCCAGCGGTACACCGGCGCCTTCGCCGAGATCGCGCGCCTGAACAAGGGCCTGGCCGAGCGCCTTGACGCGCGCGAAGCCGAGCTCGCGCAAAGCTACCAGCGGCTGCGCGTGATCGAGAACGAGCAGATGCTCGCGGCCGAGCGGCGGCGCCTGATGCAGGACATGCACGACGGGCTCGGGTCGTCGCTGATCGGCGCGATCCGCTCGGTCGAGCACGGTGCGATGAGCAGCGCCGAGATCTCGGCCGTGCTCAGGGGCTGCATGGACGACCTGAAGCTCGCGATCGATTCGATGGAGAGCGTGGATGCCGACCTGCTGCTGTTGCTGGCCACGCTCCGCTTCCGGCTCGCGCCGCGCATCGAGAGCGCGGGCCTCGCGCTGTGCTGGGAGGTGCAGCCCGTGCCCGCCCTGCCCTGGCTCAACCCGGGCAGTGCGCTGCACATCCTGCGCATCATGCAGGAGTGCGTGGCCAACGTGCTGCGCCACACGCGGGCCAGCACCATCCGCTTCAGCACCGCAGCCGATGCCGACGGCGTGCGCGTGGTGATCGAGGACGACGGCGAGGGCTTTGCGGTGGCCGAGGCGCTGCAACGCGCCGGCCGCGGGCTGCGCAACCAGCGGCAGCGCGCGGCGGCCATCGGCGGCAGCGTGGCCTGGGAGTCGGGCAGCGCCGGCACGCGCTTCACGCTCTGGCTGCCGTTCGAACAGGAAACCGCCGCCCACGCAAGCTGAGCGCGGCCCGCGCGTTTGCGTTGTTATTGCAATTGCATTCGCAATTGCAATAAGATCGAGCCCATGAAACGCTCGACTCGCCAACGCAACGCCGCCCTTCACGCCCGGGTCGCGGGCCGGCAGACGCTGGTCCGATGCGCAGCCTGCTGACATCCGGCGCCTGGTCGCGGGTGCTCGGCGCATTGGCGATCGTTGCGCTCCTCTGGCTGGCGGCCGGCTGGGCGCTGGCGCGATGAGCGCGCAACCGGGCACGGCGGCGATCCGTCTGCGCAACCTCACTGTCGCCTACCGCGGCCATCCCGCCGTGCACCACCTTTCGGGCACCTTCGCCACCGGCTCGCTGACAGCGATCGTCGGGCCGAACGGTGCGGGCAAGACCAGCCTGCTCCGCGCCATGATGGGCCGCATGCCGCCGGCCGAGGGCGACGTGACGTTCGACGCCGGCTGCGCGGGGCGGGTTGCATGGCTGCCCCAGCAGTCCGAGATCGACCGCAGCTTTCCGATCCGGGTGTTCGATCTGGTTGCGCTCGGCCACTGGGCCCGCACCGGGAGCTTCGGCAGGCTCGACGCGGCACAACGCGAGGCCGTGCACCGGGCCATCGCCGCGGTCGGCCTCGAGGGCTTCGAGCGCCGCGGCATTGCGGAACTCTCGGCCGGCCAGTTCCAGCGGGTGCTCTTCGCGCGCGTGCTGCTGCAGGACGCGCCGGTGATCCTTCTCGACGAGCCCTTCAACGCGATCGACGCCCGCACCACGTCCGACCTGCTCGCGCTGGTGCGGCGCTGGCATGCCGAGCAACGCACCGTGGTCGCGGTGCTGCACGACCTGGCGCAGGTGCGGGCGCACTTCGACCGCACGCTGCTGCTCGCGCGGCGCTGCATCGGCTGGGGCCCGACGGCCGAAGTGCTGAGCGCCGACAACCTGCTGCGCGCGCGCCAGCTGGCCGAGGCGTGGGACGAGCGGGCGCCGATCTGCAGGGCGGCGGCATGACGCTGTCCGCGCTCCTGTTCGATCCATTCGTCGAGTACGGCTTCATGCGCCGCGCCCTCGTCTCGTCGCTGGCGCTCGCGCTCGGCAGCGCGCCGATGGGGACGCTGCTGGTGCTGCGCCGCATGAGCCTGGTGGGCGACGCCATGGGCCACGCACTGCTGCCCGGTGCCGCCGTCGGCTTCGTGCTGGCGGGACTCTCGCTGCCGGCGATGAGCATCGGCGGTTTCTTCGCTGCGCTGGCCGTGGCGCTGGCTGCGGGCTGGGTCGCGCGGGCCACGTCGCAGCGCGAGGACGCGAGCTTCGCTGCGTTCTACCTGATCGCGCTGGCGCTTGGCGTGCTGCTGGTGTCGGTGCACGGCAGCAGCGTCGACCTGATGCACCTGCTGTTCGGCAGTGTGCTGGCCGTGGACGACGCGGCGCTGCTGCTGGTGGTGGGCGTGGCCAGCGTCACCCTGGTGGTGCTGGCCGCGATCTACCGCCCGCTGGTGGTCGAGTGCCTCGATCCGGGCTTTCTGCGCAGCGTCGGCGGCCGGGGGGCGCTGCTCCATGGCGCTTTCCTGGTGCTGACCGTTGCCAACCTGGTGGCGGGCTTCCAGGCGCTCGGCACGCTGATGGCCGTGGGCCTGATGATGCTGCCCGCCACGGCCGCGCGATTCTGGGCCGCCGAGGTCTGGAGCCTCGCGCTCGTCGCGGCGCTGATCGCCGCCTTCTCCGGCTTTGCCGGCCTGCTGCTCTCGTACCACGCCCAGTGGCCCTCCGGGCCCGCGATCGTGCTGGTCGCCGGCGGCGCGTACCTGGTTTCCGTCGTCGCGGGTCCACGCGACGGCCTTCTCTGGCGCCTCTGGCGCCGCTCCCACCGCAGTCACTGAACCATGAATCCATCCCGCAGATCCTCGATCGCCGCGCTGCTTGCGCTGACCGCCGCCGTTCCCGCATGGGCGCAGACGCCGTCGCGGCCCTTGCGCGTGGTCGCCAGCTTCTCGATCCTGGCCGACATGGTGCGCGAGGTCGGCGGCGATGCGGTCGAGGTCACCGCGCTGGTCGGTCCCGATGCCGACGCCCATGTGTTTCGACCGAGTCCGGCCGATGCGGGCCGGCTCGCCGCCGCGGACCTCGTCGTGGTCAACGGCCTGGGGTTCGAAGGCTGGCTCGATCGGCTGGTCAGGGCGTCGGGCTATCGCGGTCCGACGGTGGTGGCAAGCGACGGCGTCGCCACGCGCAAGCTCGGTCGAGGGACCGACCCGCACGCCTGGCAGGACCTCGCGAACGCGCGGCGCTACGTGGAGAACCTGCAACAGGCCCTGGCGCGCGCGCGGCCCGGGCAAGCGCAACAGTTCGAGCAGCGGGCCGCCGACTACACCGGGCGCCTCGAGGCGCTGGGCAACGAGATTCGCGCGCGCTTCGACGGCATTCCCGTGGCCGCGCGCCGCGCGATCACCTCGCACGATGCCTTCGGCTATTTCGGCGCCGCGTACGACGTCCGCTTTCTCGCACCGCGGGGGATGAGCACCGAGAGCGAGGCCTCGGCCGCCACCGTGGCCCGGCTGATCGACCAGATCCGCAAGGAGAACGTGCGCGCCGTGTTCGTCGAGAACATCTCCGACCCGCGCCTCATCGAGCGCGTCGCACGCGAAGGCGGCGTCCAGGTGGGCGGGCGCCTCTATTCCGATGCACTCTCGTCGCCCGGCACGGAGGCCGACACCTACCTGAAGCTCTTCGCGCACAACGCGCGGACGATCGCCGACGCGCTGTCACGGGGCCCGCAATGAGCCGCCTGTCCCACCTCGGGGAGGACGCCCCATCTCGCGCTACAGGCCAGCCACGCAGGTCGCAGCCGCTTGCCATGCTGGCCGCCACGATGTTCCTGTGCCTGGCGGATGCCCAGGCACAGGCGGAAAACACCCCGGCCGCGCTCGGCACGGTCACGGTCACCGGCACCCGCGAGCGCGCCTACCGTTCGGTGGTCGCACCGACAGCGAACAAGAGCGACACCACGGTCAAGGAAACGCCGTTCTCGATCCAGACGGTCACGCGCGAGCTGATCGAGGACCGTGGTGTCACGTCATTCGGTGAAGCCGTGCGCACGGTGCCGGGCGTGACGCCGCAGGTCGGATGGGGCGGCAGCAACGACCGCTTCCGGCTGCGCGGCTTCGCGACCTCGGCCAACCTCAAGAACGGGTTCCGCCGCAGCGTGTTCGCGCCGGTCGACGAGCTCGCCAACATCGAGCAGATCGAGGTGCTCAAGGGCCCGGCTTCGGCGCTCTACGGGCGCTTCGAGCCCGGCGGCGTGGTCAACCTCGTCACCAAGAAGCCGCAGGACCAGGCACGGACCGGCTTCGAGCTCACCGCCGGCAGCGACGACTTCTACCGCGCCACCTTCGACAGCACCGGCCCGCTGGGCGACGCGTTGAGCTACCGCTTGACGGGCTCGTGGCAGGACAACAAGAGCTTTCGCGACTTCGTGGGCGCGCGCACGGCCTTCGTGTCGCCGGTCTTCCAGTGGCAGCTCGGCGCGCGCACGCGCCTGACGGCCGAGCTCGAGCTCGGCCGGCGCAACGGGTCGTTCGACCGCGGCTTCGGCAACAGCCCGCTGTTCCTGCGGGTGCCGATCCACACCAACCACGCCGAGCCCGACGCGCGCCTGAAGAACGAAAGTGTCCTCGGCTCCCTCGTGCTCGAACACCGCTTCGACAACGGCTGGGACCTGCGCGCCGGCGTGCAGGCCTCCTACGCCAAGACCGACGCGCTCTGGTATCCGTACGGCTTCCCGCCGCTCAGCGGCGCGGACAGCCTCGATCCGCAGGTCAACCGCCGCAAGCAGCGCAGCATCGACGCGCAGACCGATACCTCGCTGATGGCCGAGATCTCGCGGCGCTTCGAGACCGGTGCCGTCCGGCATCGGGTGTTGCTCGGCGTGGACGCCAACCGTGACGAATGGGACTTCACGGCCGATGCCAACCTGGGCCCGTTCGGCTTTCCCACCAACCTGCCGATCAGCCTGTACCGCCCGGTCCATGGCACGACGACGGCGGGCCCCCTGCAGCCCTTCGACGCATCGAACTACAAGAGCCGCAACGTCGGCATCTACGCGCAGGACGAACTCCAGCTCGGCGCGCAGTGGCGGCTGCTGCTGGGACTGCGCTACGACCGATCGCGTACCCACGCCCGTGCGCAGTACCTGCCGGTATCCGACACGCTCGTGCGTTCCGACGACGCGCTCTCGCCGCGCGTGGGCCTGACCTGGACGCCCTCGGCCGCGGCCTCCTTCTATGCGAGCTGGTCGAAATCGTTTCTGACCGAGCCTTTCAGCGGCATGCTGCGCGGCGGCGCGCTCCCCGCCCCTTCGCGCGGCAGCCAGGTGGAGGTCGGGACCAAGCTGAGCCTGCTCGATGGCCGGCTGGAGCCGACGCTCGCGGTGTTCGACATCCGCCGGCGCAACGGCGTGGTGTCGGACCCCGACGACTTCAACTACGTCATCCAGGTCGGCGAACAGCGCAGCCGCGGCTGGGAGCTCGACGTGCCGTTCACCGTCACGCCGCAATGGCGCCTGCTGGCGAGCTACACCCAGCTCAAGGCCGAAATCAGGAAGGACAGCGACCCCGACATGGCCGGCAAGCTGCTGGCCAACGCCCCGCGCCGCAGCGCGAGCTTCTGGTCGACCTACGACTTCCGCGGCGCGGCCGCGGGCCTGAGCGCCGGACTCGGCGCGATCTACGTCGGTGCGCGCCAGGCCGACACCGGCAACACCTTCGTGCTGCCTTCCTATGTGCGCTGGGATGCCAACGTGGCTTACCGCTTCGGCCCGGCGCAGCGCTACAAGCTGCAGCTGACGGTCCAGAACCTCGGCAACAAGCGCTACTACGATTCGGGCGGCGCCTTCGTGCCGACCTTCCCGGGCGTGCCGCGCAGCGTCATGGCCACCTTCGGCATGACGCTCTGATGGCACTGCTTGCGCGGGGGCTGGTGGCCGGCTACGGCCGAACGACCTTGCTCGGCCCGCTCGACCTGAGCCTCCCGGCGGGCCAGCTGGTCTGCCTCATCGGTGCCAACGGCGCGGGCAAGTCCACGCTCATCCGCACGCTGTGCGGCATGCAGCCGGCACTTGCGGGAGAGGTGTGCATCGACGGCAAGCCGCTCGCGGCGCTCTCGCCGGCCGAGCGGGCGTGCAGCCTGTCCGTGGTCCTCACCGAGCGGGTCCAGGTCTCGCTCATGACCGGCTACGAGCTCGCGAGCCTCGGCCGCTATCCGCACCTCGGCTGGACGGGCCGCCTCGGCGCGCAGGACCATGCCGCCGTGCGCGCGGCCCTGGCGCAGGCCGGCGCCGGCGCGCTCGCGCATCGGCTGGTCTCCGAGCTGTCCGACGGCGAGCGCCAGAAGCTCATGATCGCGCGGGCGCTCGCACAGGCGCCGCGGCTGCTCGTGCTCGACGAGGCCACGGCCTTCCTCGACCTGCCGCGCCGCATCGAGACGATGCAACTGCTGCTCGACCTGGCGCGCCGGCAACGCATCGCCGTGCTGCTGTCGACGCATGATCTCGAACTGGCGCTGCGCTATGCCGACACGCTCTGGCTCATCGACGGACAGCGCCGGGTCCACACGGGTGCGCCCGAAGATCTCGCGCTGAGCGGGCTGCTCGGCGCCACCTTCGCCGCCGAGGGGCTGGCGTTCGACCTGGAGCGCGGCGAACTGGTGGTCGGGCGCGGCGGCGATCGGCCCATCGCGCTCGAGGGTGACGGCATCCCGGCCGCATGGGCGCGCCGTGCGCTGCTGCGGGCAGGTTTCGCGATCGACGCGCGCGCCGCGGACGCGGTGCATGCCAGCGGCGAAGGCTACCTGCTGCGCCTGGCCGCCGGCGAGCCCCGCCACTACCGCACGCTGGGTGCGCTGGTGGAGGGGCTGGCGTTGCACCACGCGCCGGCATCGCAGGGCGAATTCGCATGAGCGCTGCACGCGCGCTTGCGGCGTTCGGCGGCGCGGCGCTGCTGTCGGCATGCATGCAGATCGCGCCGCCGCCGCGCGCGCCCTGGCCATCGGTCGAGGTCGGCACGGATGGGCCCGCGCGAAACCTCGACGCGGCTTGCGTCGCCGACTACCGGCCCGGCACCGACTACTTTCCGCAGAAGACGCGCTTCACCCATTCCGCGCAACTGCAGGTCGAGTACGCGCCGCACTACAAGCGCGTGCGCTTCAGGCCCAGCGTCGCGACGGGCGAGGTGATCGAATTCATCTTCGTGCAGTGCGGCACGCCCACGCCGCCGCACGGCCCGCATGTGCCGGTGGTGGAGGTGCCCGTGCGGCGGCTGGTGACCGGCAACTCAGCCATGCTGGGTGCGCTCGACGAACTCGGGCTGGTCGACCGTCTGCACGGCTCGGAAAGCCCGCGCAGCGCCACCGTGCCGGCGGTGCGCGAGCGCATCGCGCAAGGCCTGGTGCACGAGATGGCGGGCTATGGCCATGCGTCCATCGAACCGGTGATGGCGGTGCAGGCCGATGTCTACCTGAGCTTCTACTCGGCCTATCCGCAAGGCAACATGCACCCGCGGCTGTGGGAGCTCGGCGTGCGCGCCATCCCGCAGGCGGACCACCACGAACCGCATCCGCTCGGGCGCGCCGAATGGCTCAAGCTGCTGGCGCTGCTATCCAATCGCGAAGCGCTCGGCGACGCGACCTTCACCGGGATCGCGGCGCAATACGCGCAGTGGAAGGCGGTCGCCGCGCAGGCGCGTTCGCGTCCATTGGTGATGGCCGGGTTCGCGAGCAGCCGCGACACGATCGAGGCCTTCGGCGGCCGCAACCACCGCGCGCAACTGATCCGCGATGCCGGCGGCGACTACGTCATGGGCGACGATCCCCAGACCAGCAGCCTGGTCTACGCGCCGTTCGAGAAGATGTATGCGCAGGGCGGCGATGCCACGGTGTGGCTCGGCACGCTCGGCGGCCAGGCCGACCGCAAGGCGCTGGTGGCAGCGAATGCGCTGCACGGCTGGTTCGATGCCGTCGATGAAGGACGGGTGTACGCCTGGGACCGCGGCTACACCGGGGCATGGGCCTATCCGTACCAGGACCAGGGCATGACCCGGCCCCACATCCAGCTCGCCGAAGCCATCGGCGCCCTGCACCCGGAACTGGTCGGCGACCACGCCTCGGCCCGCTTTCTTCGCCGCCTGCCATGAGCACACCCGCGCCTGCCTCCTTTCCCGCCACCGCCTTGCACTTGGCCTCGCCGGGCCGGCGCGCGCGCGGCTGGTTCCCCGCGCTCGCGGTGCTGCTGGTGCTGCTGCTGGTGGCCGAGCTGTCGCTGGGCTCGGTGGCGATCCCCGTCGGCGCCATCGTCGAGCTGCTCACCACCGGCTCGACCGCACAGCGGGTCTGGCAGGACATCGTGCTGGGCTTCCGGCTGCCGCGCGCACTCAATGCGATGTTCTCCGGCGCCGCGCTGGGCGTGGCGGGGCTGCTGCTGCAGACGCTGTTCCGCAATCCGCTCGCGGACCCGTTCGTGCTCGGCATCGTGCACGGGGCGCGGCTCGGCAGCGCGCTGCTCGTCACCTTCGCGGGCGTGGTCGGCAATGCCTTCCTGCTGCGCTACGGCCTGATGGGCGACGTCGGGCTGGCCGTGGCGTCGATCTGCGGCTCCGCCGCGGTGCTGGGCCTGCTGGCCGTGCTGTCGCGGCATGTGGGGACCGTCACGCTGCTGATCATCGGCCTGATGCTCGGCTACCTGGCGGTCGGGCTGATCAGCGTGCTGATGCACTTCATCGACGAGACCCAGGCGCGTGCATTCAAGGCCTGGGACGACGCGAGCTTCGCGGGGGCGACCTGGCAGCAGCTGCGCATCCTGATGCCTGGCATCGGCCTCGGGCTCGGCGCCTGTGCGTTC
>CAMLCW010000203.1 GCA_946478645.1 uncultured Variovorax sp. | reverse complement strand
ACGCACGCTGCGGCGCATGCTCGGCGGCACGCAGCGCCAGATCGGCGTGCTCGCGGCCTTCGGCATGGAGGCGCTGCAGACCATGGGCTCGCGGCTCGGCGAAGACCACGCGCGTGCGCGGCGCCTGAGCGTGGACCTGCGCGCGCTCGGGTCGGCCCTCGAGATTTCGCAGCCGACGACCAACATCGTGCTGGTCGATGTCTCGGCCACCGGCCGCAACAGCAGCGACTGGGTCGCGGCCCTCGGTGCCGCCGGCCTGCGGGTCCGCCCTTGGGGTTCGCGCAAGCTGCGCTGCGTGACCCATCGCCACATCGACGACGTGGCGGTCGCACGGGCCGTGAACGCCTTCGCGCGCGTGCTGGCGGCGTAGCCCCGGCGGCGGCGCGACATCGCGGCCCGGCCGCATGGCCGACAATCGGCATCGTCTTTCATTTCCGGTGAATCACGATGTGCGGCGCTGAACTCCATTCCCTTCCCGATTCCGTGCAGCGCGTGGCGCGCGCCCTGCAGGACGCCGGCCATCCGCACGCGCCGCGCATGCTCGACGACGCCTGCCGCACCGCGCAGCAGGCCGCCGATGCGCTCGGCATCGCGGTCGGGCAGATCGCCAAGAGCATCATCTTCCGCCGCAAGAGCGACGACGCGGCGGTGCTGGTCATCACCTCGGGCGACAGGCGCGTGGACGAGAAGAAGGTCGACGCGCTGGTCGGCAAGACGGGCCGTGCCGACGCGGAGTTCGTCAAGGCGCGGACCGGCTTCACGATCGGCGGCGTGTCGCCGGTGGCGCATGCCACGAAACCGGTGGTGCTGATCGACCGCGAGCTGTTCCGCTTCGACGAGATCTGGGCCGCGGCAGGCCATCCGCATGCGGTGTTCGAACTGCGGCCGCACGACCTCGAGAAGCTCACCGGCGGCGCGCCCGTGGCGGACGTCGTGTGACGGCGTGAACCTCGACGCGGCGCAAACGCTGGCCGAGCGTGCGGCGGCGGTGCAGCAATCGGCGGACGCCACGCCGTCGCCGTGCACCTCGGTCTGCCGCATGGACCGCCTGAGCGGCCTGTGCGAAGGGTGCCTGCGCACCATCGCCGAGATCGCGGGCTGGAGCCGCATGGACGACGACGGCCGGCGCGGCGTGTGGCACGCGATAGAGTGGCGGGCGCGCGCCGGCATCTGGCGCGCACCCGACCCTGCTGGAGACAACGACGCATGAAGCACATCGATTTCTATCTCGACTTCATCTCGCCCTACGCGCACCTCGCGTTCGAGCACCTGCCGCAGGCGCTCGAAGGCCTGAGCTACAGCGTGGCCTACAAGCCGGTATTGCTTGGCGCGATCCTCAAGCACCATGGCCAGATGGGGCCGGCCGAGATCCCGGCCAAGCGCGCCTGGACCTACCGCCACGTGCTCTGGCTCGGCCATGCGAACGGCATCCCGATCGAGATGCCGGCGTCGCACCCGTACAACCCGCTCGCGCACCTGCGGCTCGCGCTGGCGACGTCGAGCGACGGCAGCATCAGCCGGCTCGCGGCCGAGACGCTGTTTCGCCACGTCTGGCGCGGCGGCGAGGAAGCCGCCGATCCCGCGCGCCTCGCCGCGGTGGCGGCACAGCTCGGCACGCCGCTGCGCGACGCCAACGGCGACGAGAACAAGGCGCTGCTCAAGCGCAACACCGACGAGGCGATCCAGTGCGGGGTGTTCGGCACGCCGGCCTGCGTGGTCGACGGAAAGCTGTTCTGGGGCTTCGATGGGCTTGCGATGCTGCGCGCCTACCTCGCGGGCGATGCGTGGTTCGACGGTGCGCAATGGGCGAACGCGGACCAGCGGCCGTCCATGCTGCGCAGCAGCAAAGGCTGAAGAAACCGCGATTTCTTACAGGCTGAAACGCATACCGCGGGTTTCACCCTAATTCGTAAGCGTCGATTCAGTTTCGCGAAAGGCTCGGGTCAGTCGCGGCTCCAAGAATGCGTCACGGTTCCGGAACACCGGGGTCGAACGTACGCATTACACAGGAGACGACGCAAATGGCAGCAACACTGGATTCCAAGGGGGTGCCGCATCCGGCCCCCCGGCCCATGTCCGCGGAGGAAAAGAAGGTCATCTTCGCTTCCTCCCTGGGCACGGTGTTCGAGTGGTACGACTTCTATCTCTACGGCTCGCTCGCGGCGATCATCGCGAAGCAGTTCTTCAGCGGCCTCGATGCGGGCGCGGCCTTCATCTTCGCGCTGCTGGCCTTCGCCGCGGGCTTCCTGGTGCGGCCGTTCGGCGCCATCGTGTTCGGCCGCCTGGGCGACATGATCGGGCGCAAGTACACCTTCCTGGTCACGATCCTGATCATGGGCCTGTCGACCTTCATCGTCGGCCTGCTGCCGAGCTACGCCACCATCGGCGTGGCCGCGCCGGTGATCCTGATCGCGCTGCGCATGCTGCAGGGCCTGGCGCTCGGCGGCGAGTACGGCGGTGCCGCCACCTACGTGGCCGAGCACTCGCCGCACGGCAAGCGCGGCGCCTACACCTCGTGGATCCAGACGACCGCCACGCTCGGGCTGTTCCTGAGCCTGCTGGTGATCCTGGGCGTGCGCACCTGGCTCGGCGAACAGGCATTCAGCGACTGGGGCTGGCGCATTCCGTTCCTGGTGTCGATCGCGCTGCTCGCCATCTCGGTGTGGATCCGGCTGTCGCTGAGCGAGTCGCCGGCCTTCCAGAAGATGAAGGCCGAGGGCAAGACCTCGAAGGCGCCGCTGTCCGAATCGTTCGGCGAATGGAAGAACCTCAAGATCGTGATCCTGGCGCTCGTGGGTCTGACCGCGGGCCAGGCCGTGGTCTGGTACACGGGCCAGTTCTATGCGCTGTTCTTCCTCACGCAGCAGCTCAAGGTCGACCCCACCACCGCCAACCTGATGATCGCCGCCTCGCTGCTGCTGGGCACGCCGTTCTTCGTGGTGTTCGGCATCCTGTCGGACAAGATTGGCCGCAAGCCGATCATCATGGCCGGCTGCCTGCTGGCCGTGGTCACGTACTTCCCGGTCTTCAAGATGCTGACCGAGGCCGCCAACCCCGACCTGGCCCGCGCCCAGGCCACGGCCGGCGTCACCGTGACGGCCGATCCGGCGACCTGCTCCTTCCAGGGCAATCCGGTGGCCCGCGAGATCGACTTCAGGAGCTCGTGCGACATCGCCAAGCGCTACCTGGTGCAGAACTCGGTGAGCTATGAGAACGTGGCCGGCGCGCCGGGCTCGAAGGCGATCGTGAAGATCGGCGACAAGACGGTCGAGGCGCCCATCGGCAACGTCGTGAACCTCAAGTTCGACGAGAACTCCGCCAAGGAGATCGCCGCCTTCAAGAAGGGCGTGGCCGAAGACCTGAAGATCGCCGGCTACCCGGCCAAGGCCGATCCCGCGAAGATCAACAAGGTCCTGACGGTCGTGCTGCTCTTCTGGCTGGTGCTGCTGGTGACGATGGTCTACGGCCCGATCGCCGCCATGCTCGTGGAACTCTTCCCCACGCGCATCCGCTACACCTCGATGAGCCTGCCGTACCACATCGGCAACGGCTGGTTCGGCGGCCTGCTGCCGACCACGGCCTTCGCGATCGTGGCCTCGACCGGCAACATGTACAACGGCCTCTGGTACCCGATCATCATCGCGGCGATCACGCTGGTGGTCGGCACCCTCTTCATCCGCGAGACCAAGGACGTCGACATCTACGCCAATGATTGAGACGCCCCCCGAAGCGCCTTCGGCGCCTCCCCCCACTGGGGGGCACACCCAGCGGCCTGGCAAAGCCAGTTCCGCGGGTGCACTGGGCTGAGCTGCTTCGGGAACTCTCGGGAAGCCGCAGGGCTTCCGTTCAACAAAGGGGCTTCGTGCCGTCCGGCACGAGGCCTTTTTCTTGAACCCAACACCTCTCAGGAGACAGCACCCATGTGGAAGATCGCCATCGGCTTCGTCATCTTTGCCGCCATTGCCCTCTATGTGATCTCGCAGGCCGGCGACAAGATCGACATGTCCGGCGAGAAGCACGGCGGCGACGTCGTGCACGAGCCCGCGCCCGCGGGCCAGAAATAAGCCGGCCGGCGCCGTGGCGCCGCGGCGCGCCGGTTCAGCGCTTGAAGCGGCCGCCGCTGATGATCGAGAGATCGGCGAAGTCGATGCCCGAATGGTCCTGCGGCGAATAGCTCACCTCCAGGCCGCCGACATCGTAGGCGCGCAGGCCGTCGAGTGCCGCCAGCACCTTGGCGCGCGTGGGCTTGGGCCCGGCGCGGCGCAGCGCCTCGACCAGCACCTTGGCCGCGGCAAAGCCCTCGAGCGCGGCCGGTGACAGTTCGGTCTGCCCCTTGGCGCGCGCCAGCGACAGGGCTTCCTTGACCATCGGGTAGCTGATCGAGCGCTCGTTCGGGAACACCTGCGTCACGATCACGCCCTTGCTCGCATCGCCGAGCTGCTTGACGAAGCCCGACGACGCGTTGTTCGACAGCGTCACCACCTGCGCGGCAGAGCCCGCGGCGCGCAGCGCCTTGATGCCTTCGACCACCACCGTGCCCGATCCGATCCACAGCACCGCCTGTGCATCGGCCTGCTTGATGCCCGCGACCAGCGCGGGGTAGTCGGGCTTGTCGCGGTCGGCCGGCAGTGTGACCGTGGGCTTGGCCTGGCCCTTGCCGAAGCCGGTCATCGCGCCCTCGAGCGCATCGAGCCCGAACGAATCGGTGACGTGGACCACCGCAATGCGCGAGATGCCGGTGGTGAGCAGATGCTGCACCGCCTTCTCGGCCTCGCGCTGGTAGGTGGAGCGCACGTTGAACACATGCTTCTGCACCGGCCGGTGCAGCACCATCGCGCCGGTGGAGGGCGCGATCAGCGCCACCTCATGCCGGTCGAGCCAGGGCACGATGGCCTGCGAATGCGGCGTGCCCCGGCTCAGGAACAGCGCGACCACTTTTTTCTCCTCGATCAGCACGCGGGCGTTCTCGCCGGCGCGTTTGACGTCGAAGGCGTCGTCCATGCGGACCACCTCGATCTTCTCGCCGTGGATGCCGCCCGCGGCGTTGGCCGCGTCGATCACCAACTGGGCCCCGCCGATCGTCTCGTTCACGCTCGCGGCCACCGAGCCGGTCATGCCCGCGGTCTGGCCGATCAGGATCTGCGCCGAGGCGGAAGTGGCGGCCGCCGCCAGAAGGGCGGCGCAGAGCAGGTGGAGCTTGTTCATGGAGTCGCTTTCGGAGCCTGGCTGAGACGTAAGCAAAAGTCGTATTTGTTAATAAATTGTCACAATCTGCATCCGTACAAACCCCTGCGCGGGCGCGGCGCATCTGGCGCGGTGCACATGAGCGTCATGCCTGGCTCCCTAGAATGTTTGCCCCACCCCCCAAGGCACTCATGACACAGGGCTCCATCCGGATTCGCGGCGCGCGCCAGCACAACCTTCAGAACCTCGACCTCGACATCCGCACCGGCGAGATGACCGTGGTCACCGGGCCGAGCGGCTCGGGCAAGTCGAGCCTCGTGTTCGACACCCTCTATGCCGAAGGCCAGCGGCGCTACGTGGAGACCTTCTCGGCCTACGCGCGCCAGTTCCTGGACCGCATGGACAAGCCGGCCGTCGACAAGGTGGAGGGCGTGCCGCCCGCCATCGCGATCGACCAGACCAACCCGGTGCGCTCCTCGCGCTCGACCGTCGGCACGATGACCGAGCTCAACGACCACCTGAAGCTGCTGTTCGCGCGCGCGGCCGACCTGTTCGACCGCGAGACCGCGCTGCCGGTGCGCCACGATTCGCCCGACAGCATCTATGCGCAGATCGCCGGGCGCGCGGCCGCGGCGGGCGATCCGCGGCTGGTCATCACCTTTCCGGTCGAGCTGCCGGCCAGCACCACGGCCGAGGAGGTCACGCAGTGGCTGTCGGCCAGCGGCTTCACGCGCGTGCAGAGCGAGCGCGAGATCGCCACGCCCACCGGCCCGCGCAAGGTGCTCGACGTGGTGGCCGACCGCTTTCGCGTGTCGAGCGCCGAGCGCGCGCGCGTGGTGGAGGCGATCGAGGTCGCGCTCAAGCGCGGCAGCGGGCGTGTCACGGTGCACGCAATTGGCGCCGAAGAGAACGTTCCGACGGACGTGTGGAAGTTCTCGACCGGGCTGCACTGCCCCGAGAGCGACGTGCGCTACACCGACCCGATCCCGTCGATGTTCTCGTTCAATTCGGCCGTGGGCGCCTGCGAGACCTGCCGCGGCTTCGGCCGCGTGATCGGCGTCGACCTGGGGCTGGTGATCCCGAACGACAAGCTCACCTTGCGCGCGGGCGCCATCAAGACCATCCAGACGCCGGCCTGGAAAGAGGCGCAGGACGACCTCATGCGGCATGCCGAGGCCGCGGGCATTCCGCGCGACACGCCCTGGGCCAAGCTCACCGACGAGCAGAAGCACTGGGTGATCGAGGGCACGCCCAACTACAAGGAGGGCAACTGGAACAAGCAGTGGTACGGCGTGCGCCGCTTCTTCGGCTACCTCGAAAGCAAGGCCTACAAGATGCACATCCGCGTGCTCTTGTCGAAGTACCGCAGCTACACGCCGTGCCCGGTGTGCAGCGGCGCACGGCTCAAGCTCGAGAGCCTGCTCTGGCGCATTGGCAGCAAGGAAGACGCCGACGCGGTGCTTCCGCCCGAGAAGCGCTTCATGCCGCAGGGCGTGAAGTGGTCGCGCGCGCAGCTCGAGGCGCTGCCGGGCCTTTGCCTGCACGATCTGATGCTGTTGCCGATCGAGCGGCTGCGGCAGTTTTTCGATCGCATGGGTTTGGCTCCCTCCCCCTCCGGGGGAGGGCAGGGGTGGGGGCCAGCGGCCTCGGCAAAAGCCTTGGCGGTGGTGGAAGCCGCGAGCCCCCATCCCAACCTTCCCCCAGTGGGGGAAGGAGCAAGACAGGGCGAGGCGCAGGCGCTGAAACTGCTGTTCGAAGAAATCACCACCCGCCTGCGCTACCTCCACGACGTCGGCATCGGCTACCTCACGCTCGACCGCCAGAGCCGCACGCTGTCGGGCGGCGAGGTGCAGCGCATCAACCTGACGACCGCGCTCGGCACCTCGCTGGTCAACACGCTGTTCGTGCTCGACGAGCCCAGCATCGGCCTGCACCCGCGCGACATGAACCGCATCACCGAAGCCATGCTGCGCCTGCGCGATGCCGGCAACACGCTGGTGGTGGTCGAGCATGACCCGGCCGTGATGCTCGCGGCTGACCGCGTGATCGACATGGGCCCGGGCCCCGGCGTGCGCGGCGGGCAGATCGTGTTCGACGGCAGCACCGACCAGCTGCGCGATGCCGATACGCTCACGGGCCAGTACCTCGGCGGGCGCAAGAAGATCGGCATGGGCTTCAAGCGGCTCGTGAGCGAGAACACGCACCGGCTGATCCTCGAAGGCGTGCGCGAGCACAACCTGCAGAACATCACGGTCGAGTTTCCGCTCGCACGCCTGGTGTGCGTGACCGGCGTCAGCGGCTCGGGCAAGTCGACCTTGGTGCAGGACGTGCTCGCGCCCGCGCTGATGCGCCACTTCGGCAAGGCCACCGAGGCGCCGGGCGCGCACGACCGCCTGCTCGGTGCCGATCACCTCGGCGACGTGGTCTTCGTCGACCAGTCGCCGATCGGCAAGACGGCGCGCTCCAACCCGGCGAGCTACGTCGGCGCCTGGGACGCGATCCGCGAGATCTTCGCCACCGCGGCGCTTTCGCGCCAGCGCGGCTACACCGCGAGCAAGTTCAGCTTCAACTCGGGCGACGGGCGCTGCCCGACCTGCGGCGGTTCGGGCTTCGAGCATGTGGAGATGCAGTTCCTGTCGGACGTGTACCTGCGCTGCCCCGACTGCGACGGCCAGCGCTATCGCCCCGAGATCCTCGAGGTGAAGGTCGAGCGCAAGGGCCGCAGCCTGAGCGTGGCCGACGTGCTCGAACTCACCGTGGCCGAGGCGGCCGCGGTGTTCGAGGCCGACCGCGAGGTGGTGCGCGTGCTGCAGCCGATTGCCGACGTGGGGCTCGACTACGTCAAGCTCGGCCAGCCGGTGCCCACCTTGAGCGGCGGCGAGGCGCAGCGCCTCAAGCTCGCGGGCTTCCTGGCCGAGGCGGCCAAGAACGCGACCGCCAGCCGGCAATCGGTGGCGCGCCGGGGCACGCTGTTCCTTTTCGACGAGCCCACCACGGGCCTGCACTTCGACGACATCGCGCGGCTGATGCGCGCGCTGCGCAAGCTGCTCGACGCGGGGCATTCGCTGATCGTGATCGAGCACAACCTCGACGTGATCCGCGCCAGCGACTGGTGCATCGACCTCGGCCCCGAAGGCGGCGAGGGCGGCGGCCGGGTGGTGGCCGAGGGCACGCCCGAGCAACTGCGCGAGAACCGCGCCTCGCTGACCGGCGCGGCGCTGGCCGACTACGAACTGGCTGTCGGGCCCGAGGCCTACAAGGTGGCCGAGCGCGCGGCACGCCGCTATGTGGCCAATGCCAAGGCGGCGCCCGGCGGCAAGGCGATCGAGATCGTCAATGCGCGCGAGCACAACCTCAAGAACCTCAGCGTCGAGATCCCGCGCGGCAAGTTCAGCGTGGTGACCGGCGTCAGCGGCTCGGGCAAGTCGACGCTGGCCTTCGACATCCTGTTCAACGAAGGGCAGCGCCGTTATCTCGAATCGCTCAACGCCTATGCGCGCAGCATCGTGCAGCCCGCGGGCCGGCCCGAGGTCGATGCGGTGTACGGCATTCCGCCGACGGTGGCGATCGAGCAGCGCCTGTCGCGCGGCGGGCGCAAGAGCACGGTCGGCACCACCACCGAGGTGTGGCACTTCCTGCGCCTGCTGTACGTGAAGCTGGGCATCCAGCACTGCACGCGCGACGGCGCGGCGGTGCAGCCGCAGACGCCCGACAGCATCGCCGCGCAGCTGATGCGCAACTTCAAGGGCCAGCACATCGGCCTGCTGGCGCCGCTCGTGAGCAACCGCAAGGGCGTCTACACCGAGCTGGCCGACTGGGCGCGGCCGCGCGGCTTCACGCACCTGCGCGTGGACGGCGAGTTCCTGCCGACCACCGGCTTCCCGCGCATCGACCGCTTCAAGGAGCACAGCATCGAGCTGCCGGTGGCGAGCCTCGACGTGCTGCCGTCGCAGGAGAACGAGCTGCGCGCGGCGCTCACCAAGGCGCTCGAGCACGGCAAGGGCGTGGTGCATGTGCTGAGCCAGCTCGATGGCCTCGAAGCCGCCATGCGCGAGGGCGCGTCGGCTTCGGGCATCGGCCGCGTGCATGTGTTCTCGACCCTGCGCGCCTGTCCGGTCTGCAGCACCAGCTATGCCGAGCTCGATCCGCGGCTGTTCAGCTACAACAGCAAGCATGGCTGGTGCCCCGACTGCGTGGGCACCGGCGTCAAGCTCAGCAAGGACCAGCGCA
>CAMLCW010000202.1 GCA_946478645.1 uncultured Variovorax sp. | reverse complement strand
CCGTCATGATGTTGTCGAGCACGCTCATGCCCTTGAACAGCGCCAGGTTCTGGAACGTGCGCGCCACGCCCATCTCGGCCACCTGGCGCGAGTTCATGTGCTTGAAGGTCTGGCCGCGGAAGGTGATGGAGCCCTGCTGCGGCCAGTACACGCCGTTGATGCAGTTGAGCATCGAGCTCTTGCCCGCGCCGTTCGGCCCGATGATGGCCCGCACCTCGTGCTCGCGCACGTCGAAGCTGATGTCTGTCAGCGCCTTCACGCCGCCGAAGCTCAGCGAGATGTTCTGCACGTCGAGAATGACGTCGCCTGTCTTGCTAGCCATGGGTGCGCCCCTGGATGCGGACTTCCGGACGCAGAAGGAAGACAAAAGCTACGCAGAGGTCGCAGAAGGACTTCAATGGATTTCTCATGTTTATCTTTTGCGACTTCTGCGAAACCTTCGCGTCCTCTGCGTCCGGAAGTCCGTATTTCATGCAGCCTCCTTCAGCACCGCAAACCGCTTCGCATCGACGATCGCGAGCGTGGCGCTCACCACGCCCGTGCGGCCGTCCTCGAACTTGACCTGCGTCTCGATGAACTGCTCGGCCTTGCCGCCGTAGAGCGCATCGACCAGCACCGCGTACTTCTCGGCGATGAAGCCGCGCCGCACCTTGCGCGTGCGCGTGAGTTCGTCGTCGTCGGGGTCGAGCTCCTTGTGCAGCACCAGGAAGCGCGCGATCTGCGTCTCGCCCATGCCGGGTTCGGCGGCCAGGTCGGCATTCACCTTTTCGATGCATTCGGCAATCAGCGCCAGCACGTCGGGCTTGCCGGCCAGGTCGACGTAGCCGCCATAGGCCAGCCCGCGCCGCTCGGCCCAGTTGCCCACCGCTTCGTAGTCGATGTTGATGAAGGCGCAGACCTCGTTGCGCGCATGCCCGAAGCACACCGCCTCCTTGATCTGCGGAAAGAACTTGAGCTTGTTCTCGATGTAGTTGGGCGCGAACATCGCGCCGCCGGCGAGCCGGCCCACATCCTTGGCGCGGTCGATGATGCGAAGGTGCCCCTCGGCATCGAGCACGCCCGCGTCGCCGGTGTGGAAGTAGCCTTCGGCGTCGAGCACCTCGGCCGTGGCGTCGGGGCGCTTGTAGTATTCCTTCAGCACCGACACGCCGCGCACCAGCACCTCGCCGTCGTGCGCGATCTTGAGTTCGATGCCCGGCGCCGCCGTGCCCACCGTCTGCAGCTTGACCTTGCCGTCCTGCTGCAGGCACACGTAGGCGCAGGTCTCGGTCTGGCCGTAGAACTGCTTCAGGTTCACGCCGATCGAGCGGTAGAAGCGGAACAGGTCGGGCCCGATCGCCGCGCCCGCGGTGTACGCCACGCGGATGCGGCTCATGCCCAGCACATTGCGCAGCGGGCCGTAGACCATCACGTCGCCCAGCGCGTACTTGAAGCGGTCCCACGCGCCCACCGGCTGGCCGTTCAGGATGTCGGCGCCCACGCGCTGCGCCAGCCCCATGAATTTGGCATAGAGCCAGCGCTTGGGCGCGGCCGCGTCTTCCATGCGGATCGACACCGCGGTCAGTAGGCCCTCGAAGGTGCGCGGCGGGCCGAAGTAGTAGCTCGGGCCGATCTCGCGCATGTCGTTCATCACCGTGGCCGACGACTCCGGGCAATTGAGCGTGAAGCCGCCCACCAGCCACTGCGCCACCGAGAACAGGTGGTCGCCCACCCAGGCCATCGGCAGGTAGCTCATGATGTTGTCGCCGGGCCCGAGCCGGTCGGTCTCGACGCCGCCGCGGCCCGCCGCGATGAAGCTCGCATGCGTCTGGCACACGCCCTTGGGCCGCCCCGTGGTGCCCGAGGTGTAGAGGATCACGCCCACGTCGCCGGGCTCGCCGCTGGCCACAGCCGCGTCGTACACGCCGGGGTTGGCCGTGTCGAACGCGCGGCCCCGTTCGCGCAACTGGTCGTAGCTCATCAGGCCCGGCTGGTCGTAGTGCCGCAGGCCCTTGGGGTCGTCGTACACGATGCAGCGCAGGCGGTCGGGCCGGCCGGCCGCGGCCTGCAGCTCGCGGCATTCGAGCAGTTTGTCGACCTGCTCCTGGTCTTCGACGATCACGAAGTCGATCGACGCGTCGTCGAGCATGAACACCATCTCATTGGCCACCGCGTCCTGGTAGAGCGGCACCGGCACGCCGCGCAGGCTTTGCGCCGCCACCACCGCCATGTACAGGTGCGGGCGGTTGGCGCCCACGATCGCCAGGTTGTCGAAGGCCTTGAAGCCCAGGCTTGCGAGGCCGCAGGCGATCTCGCGCACCTCTTGCGCCACCTCGCGCCAGGTCCAGGTCTGCCAGATGCCGAGGTCCTTCTCGCGGATCGCGGGCGATGCGGGCTGCGCCTGCGCATGCGCCAGCAGCAGGCGTGGAAACGTGGGAGCGTGTGTGGAATTGTTCACGGTGCGCGATCGTAGGCCTGCACTTTGACGCCGTGTTGTCGTTCCGACGACAATCCTAGGGACAACACTCCCCGGAGTTTCCCGATGCAAAGCGCCTTACCCAGCGCCCTGACCCTGAGCGGGTCGAACTCCCTGCGCGACCGTGTGCGCCCTGCCGGCCTTTCCGAGCTCGAAGGCATTCCGTGGCTGCCCGCGCTCACCCCCGCCGAGCGCCGCCGCGCCGAGGCCGCGCTCGTCGTGGGCGACGCCGAGGTCGGCGACCTCGTCTGCCGCGTCGGCCGCTCGCCCACGTACTGGTTCGGCGTGGTCGAGGGCCTGCTCAAGATGAGCAACGACAACGCCGACGGCGGCTCCGTCACCTACACCGGCGTGCCGCCCGGCGGCTGGTTCGGCGAAGGCACGGTGATGAAGCGCGAGCCCTACCGCTACAACATCCAGGCGCTGCGGCGCAGCGTGGTCGCGGGCCTGCCGATCGAGAGCTTTCATTGGCTGCTCGACCATTCGATCGGCTTCAACCGCTTCGTGATGAACCAGCTCAACGAGCGGCTCGGCCAGTTCATTGCCGCGCTCGAGATCGACCGGCTCAACAACCCCGACGCGCGCGTGGCGCGCAACCTCGTCTCGCTGTTCAACCCCGTGCTCTACCCCGGCGTGGGCGAGGTGCTGCGCATCACCCAGCAAGAGTTGGCCTACCTCGTCGGCCTTTCGCGCCAGCGCGTGAACGAGGCGCTCAACATGCTGGCCGCGCAGGGCCTCATCCGCGTGGAGTACGGCGGCCTGCGCGTGCTCGACCTGCCCGGCCTGCGCGCCACCGCGATGAGCAGCCGCAGCAAGGCCGCGCCCATCCACACCGAAGAACAAACGCCATGAGCCTCAAAGACCAACTCCAGATCGTGCCCGCCGATGCCGACGTGTCGCGCCTCGTGCCGCCGCCGCCCGCAGCCCCGGCACCGAAGGCCCAGGAAGAAGCCGGCCCCACGCCCGAGCAGCTGGCCGAGCGCAATGCCGCGCTGAGCGAGCGGCTCGCCGCCATGGACGAGCTGCTCGCCAAGCCGCTCAAGGACATCCTCGCCGAGCATGAAAAGGCCGGCGAATCCGCCCTCGCGTGGGACCGCTACGGCGCCATGTGGATGCTGTCGCAGCGCGCCATGCGGCGCGTGGCCATGGACCTGGGTGCGCAGCTCGGCGTGAGCGAGCAAGAGATCGTCGCGCGCGCCATGACGCATGCCAACGCCGTGCTCAACGGTGCCGACGAAGAAGACCTGGGCGGCAGCATCGCGCCCGCACAGATGGCGCACATTGCGCGGCACAAGGCCTTCCTGCGCGGGCAGTTCCGGGGCGGCTGAGCGGCTGGTGGATCTGTTGGTCGGTTGACATCGTCGCTCGCGCGGTTAGGGTGGACCCCGCCGTTGCCGATAACAATTGTCCACAGCCCATGACAGCAAACGCCAACCCTGCTCAAGAACAAGTACCACCACAACAGCAGCTGCCACCGCGCCCCAAGGTCACCTTCGCCGCGCCCGTCGTCGTCCCCGCACTGCTGGCCCTTGGCGCGCTGCTCGTCTTCTGCGGCCTCTACCCGGAACGCGCCGACGTTCTCTTTCCGAGCGCGCAGGCCTGGGTGGTGCAGCACTTCGACTGGTTCTACACCGTCGCCGTCACGATCTTTCTCGTCTTCCTGCTCGGGCTGGCCGTCAGCAGCTTCGGCGATATCCGGCTCGGGCCCGACGACGCGGTGCCCGACTTCAACTTCGTCTCATGGGCCGCCATGCTCTTTGCCGCGGGCATGGGCATCGGCCTCATGTACTTCGGCGTGGCCGAGCCGCTGCAGCACTTTCTGAAGCCGCCCACCGCCGCGGGCGGCACCCCCGCCGCCGCCAAGGAGGCGCTGCAGTCGACCTTCTTCCACTGGGGCTTCCATGCCTGGTCGGTCTACGGAACCATGGGCCTCGTGCTCGCGTACTTCGGGTTTCGCTACAACCTGCCGCTCACCATGCGCTCGGGCCTGTACCCGCTGCTCAAGGACCGCATCAACGGCCCCATCGGCCATGCCGTCGACGCCTTCGCGCTCGTCGGCACCATCGCCGGCATTGCCACCACGCTCGGCTACGGCGCGCTGCAGCTCGCCGCCGGCCTGAACCTGCTGACCGGCTGGGACACCTCCAACGCTGCCTTCCGCCTCGGAATCATCGTCGTCGTGGTCGCCCTTGCCGGCATCTCGGCCGTGACGGGCCTCGACAAGGGCGTGCGCCGGCTCAGCGAGCTGAACCTGTCGCTCGCTTTCTTTCTGCTCGCCTTCGTCGTCATTGCCGGGCCCACCGTCTTTCTGCTGCAGGCGCTGAGCGAGAACATCGGCGGCTACCTGTCGAACCTGGTCAGCCTCTCGCTGCGCACCTTTGCCTACGAGCCATCCCAAGAGCCCGGCTGGTTCGGCGGCTGGACCATCCTCTACTGGGCGTGGTGGATCTCGTGGTCGCCTTTTGTCGGCATGTTCATCGCGCGCATCTCGCGCGGGCGCACCATCCGCGAGTTCATCGTCGGCGTGCTGCTCGTGCCCACCGCTTTCAACCTGCTGTGGATGACCGCCTTCGGCAACGGCGCCATCTGGATCGACCTCAACGTTGCGCAGGGCGCGCTCGCGCAGACCGCGGGCAACGTCGATGCGCTGCTGTTCCGCTTCTTCGAATACCTGCCCGCCACCACCGCCGTGTCATGGCTGGCCGTGGTGCTGATCGCCGTGTTCTTCGTCACCTCGGCCGACTCGGGCTCGTACGTCGTCGACGCCATCGCCTCGCGCGGCCATCCGCGCTCGCCCGTGTGGCAGCGCCTGTTCTGGGCCGGCGTGCTCGGCGTTACCGCTATGGTGCTGCTGCTCGTCGGCGGCCTCAAGGCGCTGCAGGCCATGACATTGCTGGCCGCGCTGCCCGTCACCCTCATCATGCTGATGCTCTGCTACGGCCTGTGGCGCGGCCTGGCCGCCGACCGCGTGCATTCGACGCAGGACCTGGCGCCCGCCACCAACTTCTGGAGCGGCCAGCACTGGCGCCGCCGCCTCGAGCAGATGGTGCAGGACTCCACGCGCGACGACGTGCTGCGCTACCTGCGCGGCACCGTGCTGCCCGCGATGAACGAGGTGTCGGAAGAATTCAAGAAGCGCGACGTGCTGGCCCACGTACACGACGACCTGGACAACGGCGACGACGATGGCGCGAGCACCGTGCGCATCAACATTCCCGACCCCGACCTGCGCGACTTCACCTATGGCGTGCGCATTGCGCACCGCATGCTGCCGGTGTTTACAGTGCACGAGGCCGCGGCGCAGACCGAGCCCGCGCAGGTTTACGAACCCACCACCTTCTTCGAGGACGGGCGCCAGGGCTACGACATCCAGTACCTGCGGAAGGAAGAGGTCATCGCCGACATCTTGCGGCAGTACGAGCGGTATCGGTCGTTGAGTGCGAACCGGCGGACGCACCTGCTGAGCAGGGCTCCGGGGCATGCGGATCCGGTGCCTTGAGAGTGCTGCCGCCCGTCCCTCCACCTTTGCTAGAGGAATATTGAAATGAAAGGCTCCTGCCTGTGCGGGTCAGTCAGCTTCGAGGCCCAGCGCCTCGCTGGACCGATCGTTCACTGCCACTGCACCACCTGCAGGAAGGCGCATGCCGCTGCTTTCACTTCGACGGCGCGCGTTGATCGGGAGCATTTCCAATGGCTATCGGGCGCGGAGGTGCTTGGTTCGTTTGAATCGACGCCGGGGAAGCTGCGGCATTTCTGCACTCGGTGCGGCACGCATCTGATGGCTGAATGGGTTGCGCAGCCGCAGGTGATCTTGCGGGTGGCGACGTTGGATGACGATCCTGGGGTGCGGCCGAGTGCGCATATCTGGACTTCGCATGAGGTGCCTTGGCTGGAACACCAAGGTGCAATTCCGTCGTTTGACGAGGCGCCTCCGCCGAGAGGCTGAAATCTAGCCCCGAGTGGTGGGTCACAGGCACAACGAACATCCGGTTCAGACTGATTGCTGAAGTTCACCAATGACAGCTTCGCGGACTTTCAGTCCTGGGCAGCGAGTCCAAGGGCGATGTCGTGGGGCGTCTTGCCAGGCCGCCAGCAGAAACCTCGACTTGAACCACCGGTAGCCACAGGCCCTACTTGCTGCGCGTTGCCGCAACTGAAGACTTAGCCCTTCCCGATACTCAGGGCTTATGGCACGCTCCAAGATGTCCAGCCTTCCTTGACGCGGTTTCGCAATGTCTTCCAGTCCTCATTCGGCTGTGCCGCTGCCGTCCAGAACTCGCATACACCCCAAGTCTCATGTGATGCGATGCGAGCGCCAGACCGGCCGATGACTTGGTAGAGCGCTAGCTTCTCGAGCGTGTCCAGTCCGTCTCGAACACATCCACTTAGGCGTTCAAGGGTCAGCCATGACTCATCGATGGCCTCGCTCGCGCGGCGGACCAATTCTGGAAGTGATGCGATGTATGCGATGTCCGGGAGGACCCGCATGACGAAGTCCCGGCTGTTCTCACACTTATTTAGCTTCGTCAGGGAAGCGTTAAAAACCTTCTCCATGGCCGTGAACGGCTTCCCGGCAACCCATGCTTCGAGGAGCGGTAGAAGTCTTGGAATGGCAAATGCCCCTCGCTCCTCCGGCGTCGTCAGCGCAGCAAATTTTCTGCCGAACAAGGTTTCAAGCCCTTCCTGACGAGTCATCTCAATAAAGGCCTTCGGTTCCGACTTCAGCCAATCGAAGAGCCATCGAATCCAACCATTTACTGAAGTGTCACTCGGCGGTGACTGAAGATATTTTTCCAACGAGCGAAGCGTGGACGCCTGAATGCCGAACTTCGCTGCGAGCGCATTCGACCAATCAGAATCTTCATCCGGGTCTGCAAGCTTCTTTTTGGCCGCGATTGCCGCATCTACGCGAGACTCCAGCCAATTCTGGTCACCGGACAGACCTTTCAGGTATGCGTTGAAGGTTCGAGCCAATATTGCGCGAGACTTAGTCTCAGTCTCTTCATCCGATTCGCCGACAGGAAGGCGTCGAAGCAGATAGTCGGCTGCAACGTGATTCTCCTCATGCGAGTGGATTGAGTCGAGAATAGGCGCGAGCGGGTCCTCGATCGCGAGGCATTGGTCCGATTGAGAAAAAATTTCCTTAAGGCTCGTCCAATGGTCATGGATGAGGCCGACCGAATCGTCGAAGAAGACCACTTGGCTTGGGATGACAAGAACGAACCCATACGAGCTCTCGCCGGCTCGTCCTGCTCTACCTGCGGCGTTCAGTAGCTCGTGGGCCTGCAGACGTTCGAGTTGGTTGTTTGCCGCGTCGAAACGGCTGTCGCCTGCAATCAGAACAATCTGGCTAGGAAGATTCATTCCCTGCGCAAGCGTCGACGTCGCGGCCAACACATGGATGCCGTCTTTGCGGCGATACAGCGATTCGTGCAGATGCCGCTCCGCAGGTAGAAGCCGGGCGTGGTGCGGTAGCGCCGACGAAGTCACTTCCTTTTTGGAGGAAACATCAATGTATAAGCTTTCTGCGCAGCCAACTTCCTGCAAGGCAAGGTCAAGAAGTTGATTCTCCTCAGTGCTCAACTGGATTGCGTTCTTGCCCAGTCGCTCCCTGGTGTACTCGGCAGTGCTGTTCGCGTTAACTGTCGTCTGACAGAAGATGAGGGTCTTAAGCACCCGAGAGGAACTGTGGTCGACGGCGGCAGACCCAATGGCCGACGCAACGTTGTTCGCGTTGGGCGTCAGTTTCCAATACTTGCTGAGCGCCAATTGAACCGGCCGGTCAAGCAAGGGAAGCAGTGCGTAGTCGACGCGGTTCGTCGTGTCCCAAGTCTGCTTCAGACCGAAGAAGCCTTGTGGCCGAGCCAGCATTTTTCGCTTTGCTTTTTCAGGGGGCGCGATGGTCGTCGCAGAGGCCTTCAATGACCTCGCGAGGGTGGCCAGTGCGTCGACCTCGGAGCGCGGATACACCAGGCAGCCGCGCACCTGTCGAGTCGGCTTCCAACTCATGGAGAGTGCAAGACACTGTCGATTCATGATGCTCTGGAGCCATCCAGCAATTTGAGTTGCGTTGCTCATCATGGCCGACAACATCAGCATGTCGGCCTTCGGAGCTAGCTCCACGGCATTGAGCACGCAGAGCATGGAATCGACGGCACGTTTACCCCGCTCTGTGTCGATGGCATGCAGTAGGTGGCACTCGTCAAAGACGATGAGGCCAACGTTCTCGAATAGTCTCGGTTCGAAGCCCATCAGAGCGAGACATCGCTCCGGCGTCATGACAGTGATTGGAGGAAGACGGACAGCGTCGAATCCGAATGGGTCGTCGCTCGCGTACTCGCGTTCAACATCCGCGTCCGGAAACGCTGTGTCTAGGACTCGCGCAGTTTGGTCTACGAGTGATAGCGTAGGAGCCAGAAACACAACATCCAGCTGCCTGCTGAGTGTGGCAAGTAGTTTCAGTTCAGATAGCGTTGACTTCCCTGCTCCGGTTGGGAAGCTGATTGCAGCGGATGTTCCAACGTCTAGGTAGCCGCTTCGAATGGCGTCGATGTGGTTCGGCCAAAGGTACGGGCGACGGCGCGAAATATGGCGAACTCCCTGCCTCCACCTAGCTGAGTCGCTGCCGTTGGGCGGGCTGAGATTGGCAACACTAGCCTGCGGAAAGTCCCCGGCGAGAATCTTGAGCAACACAGCTAGATGCCGCGGCCCAGCAAGAACCCGAACTATCGTTTGACCTTCATACGGGCTACCGACTGTTCGGCTGCAAAGAGCCTCTACTCTCGCGAACTCCTCCTTGCTACTCGAATCCGCATCGCCAAGCATCTCGGCTGCTAGCGCGGCGAGCGCGTTGTTAATCAGGTGGTACAGCGCATCAATCGCCCGCTCGATGCTCTGGTGACCATCACTATGTTGATTTCCATCCAGAAGTGACCCACTAATCCCGGCGATTTCCATCCAAATCT
>CAMLCW010000201.1 GCA_946478645.1 uncultured Variovorax sp. | reverse complement strand
GATGTGGCCGTGTTCGCGCGCCACCACGTCCGCCAGTTCGCGGATCTCCACCGGCACGCGCCAGCGGTCGCACACGGTGCGCAGCAGCTCGGCGCTGCGCTTCTCGTGGCCGATGTGGCGCGGCAGCATCTCCGCCTCGGTCGTGCCCTTGCCGAGATCGTGCATCAGGCAGGCGAAGCGCACCGCCAGCGGCGCCCCGAGTTGCGCGCTGGTGTCCAGGACCATCATCAGGTGCACGCCGGTGTCGATCTCCGGATGGTGCGCGGCAGGCTGCGGCACGCCCCAGAGCCGGTCGACCTCGGGCAGCAGCACCGCGAGCGCGCCCGAGGCCCGCAGCACCTCGAACATGCGCGAGGGGCGCGCTTCCATGAGCCCGCGCGACAGTTCCTGCCAGACGCGCTCGGGCACCAGCGCGTCGGCCTCGCCGGCCGCGACCATCTCGCGCATCAGCGCCATGGTCTCGGGCGCGACCGTGAAATCGTCGAAGCGCGCTGCGAAACGCGCCACGCGCAGGATGCGCACCGGGTCTTCGCGGAAGGCGTCGGTCACGTGGCGCAGCAGCTTCTGCGCCAGGTCGCGCCGGCCGTGGAAGGGATCGGCCAGCTTGTCGGGCGTGGGCTCGAAGCTGCCGTCGGCCTCGACGAACTCGGCCGGCATCGCGATCGCGTTGACCGTGAGGTCGCGCCGCGCGAGGTCTTGCTCGAGCGTGACGTCGGGCGCGGCGTGGATGGTGAAGCCGCGGTAGCCGGGCGCGCTCTTGCGCTCGGTGCGCGCGAGCGCGTATTCCTCGCGCGTCTCGGGATGCAGGAACACCGGGAAATCGCGGCCCACGGGCAGGAAGCCGCGCGCCGCCATCTCCTCGGGCGTGGCGCCGACCACGAGCCAGTCGTGGTCGGTCACCGGCCGCCCGAGCAGCCGGTCGCGCAGCGCGCCGCCGACGAGATAGGTTTTCATGGCGCCGAGTGTAGGGACTCCCAAAGTGTGAAAATAGTACGACCGTTCGTAATATTTCGTTTGTCGGGCGGTACCAAGGATCTCAACCAAAGGAGCAGACAGATGATGAAGAAAAACATGTGGGCCCTGGCGGCATGCGGCACCCTGGCGTCGGGCGGCGCCTGGGCGCAGAACGCGGGCGACTGGGTCGTCGGGGCCGGCTGGCTCCACCTGGCGCCGCAGGATTCGAGCAAGCCGCTCACGTTGACCGCGCCGGTGCGCAGCGTGGTCGCGGGCTCGGGCGCCTCGGTCAGCGACTCCGACACGCTCGGCCTGAGCGCGGTGTATTTCATCGACAGCCACTGGGCGGTCGAGGGCGTGCTGGGCGTGCCGCCCAAGTTCAAGCTCGACGGTACCGGCACGCTGGGCCGCGTGGGTGAACTGGGCGAGGCGCGCCAGTGGAGCCCCACGATCCTCGCCAAGTACTACTTCAACGAAGGCAATTCGGCGTTCCGCCCGTTCGTGGGCCTGGGCGGCACCTATGTCTGGTACAGCGACGTCAAGCTCACGCCGGGCCTGCAGGGTGCGCTCGGCAGCCAGCTGCACCGGCCGCCCATGTCGACCTCGACCACGGCCGACCTCGACAGCTCGTTCGCACCGGTGCTCAACGTCGGCGCGTCTTACCAGTTCGACAAGCACTGGGGCGTCTCGTTCTCGGTCTCCTACATCCCGCTGAAGACCAAGGCGACGCTCACCACCACCTCGCTCGGCGGCCTGCCGATCGCCACCAGCGAAGCACGGCTCAAGCTCAACCCGATCGTGACCTACCTGTCGGCGACCTACAGGTTCTGAGTGCCAGCGGTTCGGCGCATCAGCGCTGCTGCCGGTAGGGCTCCTCGAAGTCGAGGAAGTCGTGCTCGGCCAGCGCGTCGTCGATCCAGGCCCTGACGCCGGGCAGGGCCTGCACGCGCTCGATGTAGGCGCTGATGGCGGCCGGCACCGGCAGGCCGTAGGTCTTGATGCGCGCGCCGACGGGCGCATAGTAGGCATCGGCGATGCCGAACTCGCCGAAGAGCATCGGCCCGCCGTGCGCATCGAGCAGGCCGCTCCACATCTGCACGATGCGCTCGACCTCGGCGCCGAGCGCGGCATGCTCCTTCAGAAGTTGTGCGCCCACTTGCGCGAGCGAGGCCTCGATGTTCATGCCGCACAGCGTGCGCAGGCTGCCGAAGCCCGCATGCATCTCGGCGCAGACGCTGCGCGCGCGGGCGCGGTCGGCGGCGGCAATCGGCCAGAGCTTCTTGTCGGGGAAGGTCTCCGCGAGGTATTCGGCAATCGCCAGGCTGTCCCACACCACGAGGTCGCCGTCGACCAGCACCGGCACCTTGGCCACCGGATTGAGCTGGGCGATGGTCTTCTTGAACTGCGAGTCGGCCTCGAAGGAATCGAAGCGCACCTTGACCTCCTCGAACGGAATGCCGACCTGCTTCATCAGCACCCAGGGCCGCATCGACCAGGAAGAGTAGTTCTTGTTGCCGATGTAGAGCTTGCGCATCGTGTGATCCTGCGAATCAAGGAAAGGAAGAAGACCTCGATGCTAACGAGGCCGCGGGCCCGCATTGATGCCGAAGCGGCGGCGGATTGATGCGCGGCACACACTGCGCCGCCGCTGCGCTTCAGCGCGGCGGTTCGTCTTCGGGCGCGGCGATCACGCGCCGCCGGCCATCGTCGCGCGGCGGGCCGACCGCGCGTTCGATCAGGTCCACGAGGCGCGGCACCACCGACAGCACCGCCAGCGCCAGCAGCGCACTCAGCACCGCCGTGACCTCGCGCCCGAGCCCGCAGGCCATGCCGATGGCCGCCGTCATCCAGAGCCCGGCCGCGGTGGTCAGGCCCTGCACATGGTTCTCGTTCCTGCCGCGCTTGAGGATGGTGCCGGCGCAGAGAAAGCCCACGCCCGCCACCAGGCCCTGGATCACGCGGCTCATGTCGGCCGGCTCGATGCCCGACTGCTGCGGAATCAGCACGAACATGGCCGAGCCGATCGCCACCAGCATGTGGGTGCGCACGCCGGCCGCCTTGCCGTGCTGTTCGCGCTCGAAACCGAGCATGAAGCCGAGCACCGCCGCGAGCATGAGCCGCACCACGATGCGCGTGAGCTGGGCGACATCGCCCACGTCCGAGAACTCGGCCGCCACCGTGTCGAGCACCTCGGTGGTCCAGGTCATTTCAAGGCAGGTCCTTGTTGGGTTCGGGCTCGGCTGCATTGCGCGGCCCGACCTGGCCGAGGCGCTGCTTGAGCGACTGCGGACGGCCGCTGATCAGCGCCGCGTAGTTGGTGGTGTTGGCGAGCACCTTCTTCACGTAGTCGCGCGTCTCGTTGAAGGGCACGTTCTCGGCCCAGATCGCGGCTTCGAGCACGGGCCCGTTGCGCCAGCTGCGCGGCCGGCCGGGGCCGGCGTTGTAGGCGGCCGCGGCCAGCGCCATGGAGCCGTCGAAATCGTCGAGCGCGAGCTTCAGGTAGTTGGTGCCGATCGTGATGTTGGTCTCGCGCTCGTTGATGCGGCCCGGCGTGAAGTCGGTCATGCCGATCTTGCGCGCCGTCCAGCGCGCGGTAGCGGGCATGACCTGCATCAGGCCCGAGGCGCCGACGCCGGAGCGGGCATCCATGATGAAGCGGCTTTCCTGGCGGATCAGGCCGTAGACGTAGGCCGGGTCGAGCCCGATCTCCTGGCTCTTGCGCAGCACCGTGTCGTGGAAGGGCATCGGGAAGCGCTGCTCGGCGTCGATCGCGCCCTTGGTGCGCTCGCTGGTGTTGATGCAGCGGTCCCAGACCTCGCGCTGGTAGGCCAGGTCGGCCGCGGCCAGCAGCGCGCGGTCGTCCATGCCGCCCCGGTCGTGCAGGTTGGTGGCGTAGTTCCACTCGCGCACGCCCTCGGAGCGCAGCCCGATCGAGATCGCGTAGAGCCCGCGCGCAAGCGACGGATTGGTGCGCGCTGCGTTCTTCTCCTCGGCCGTGAGCGGCGCCGGGCGCGTGGGCACCACGATGCGCTGGCCCAGCTCTTCGAGCGCGAGCATTTCGTAGAAGCCGCGCGTGCCCGCGATGCTCTGGTAGAGCTCGCGCGCCTGCGCGCGGCGCTCGTCGCCGCCCGCGGTGCCGAGTGCGCGCGCCTTCCAGTAGACCCAGGTGGGCTCCAGCTGGGCGCTCTCGCTCATGGCGTTGATGGCGGGCGCCACGTCCTTCCAATTGCCGGCGCGCAGCGCGGCGCGCACGCGCCAGCCGAGCATGTCGTCGGAAAGGTCGCTGTTCTTCGTGACGTTGGCGAAGTAGCTGCCGGCCAGCGGCGAGAGCTTGTTCGCGGCCTGGCGGCCGATGGTGCCCCAGAGCCAGTTGCGCTCTTCGGCCGAGAGCATCGGGCCCCATTTGCTGTCGAGCTGCAACGCCGCCTGTTCGGGGTCGGCCATGGCGATGCGGATCAGCGCCAGCACGACGATCTCCTTGCGCGATTTGGCCGCCACGAAGGCGCGGCCCGCGAGGAACTTGGCGGCGCTGGCGTTGACCTCTTCGAACAGCGGCAGCGCGTCGGGCGCGGCGATGGCGACGGCGCCGCGCGCGGCCTGCGCGCGATTGACTTCCATCGCCAGGCGCGCCTTCTTCCAGGCGTCGTTCGGCGACATCAGCCGGGCCGCAACCATGCGGTCGGCCGCGGTGAGGCAGCCGTCGTCCGCCTCTTTCTGGCCGAGCCAGTTGCGGCGCACCTCGTCGGCCTGGGCCTGGGTGGCGGTGCCGGTGCGCAGCGACTCCACCAGGATCGCGTAGCAGCGAACCTGCGGATCGTCGTTCATGCGAAAGCTCGGCAGCGCCGCCGAGAAGCCGTCCCAGTCGCGGCGCTCGCCCAGCACCAGCAGCCAGTCGTTGCGCAGCCGGTCTTCCTGGTAGGTGCCGGGGTAGCGCGCGAAGAAGTCCTGCACTTCGTTCGGCAGGGCCTCCTTCAGGCGTGCCTTGAGCTCCCAGTAGGCGGCCCAGGGCTCGAGCGCATGGCCGCGGGCCTGCGGCAACAGGGCGGCCAGCCGCGCCTTGTCGCCGCGCTGGTAGGCCTGCTTCATCTGGACCAGCACATCGTCGTTGCTGTTGGCCTGTTGCGCGGCGGCGGGCGCCTGCGCGAGCAGGGCGGCGGTGGCCAGGACGGCGGAAACGACCAGTGCGGAGGCCGCTCGGCGCGGGCTGTGGTGCTTGGGTGCCAAAATGCTCGGGAACTGCATCGGGGGATTATGGACAAGTCACAGGATGCCGGCACCTCGGCGACCGCAAGTTTTCTCAAGGCACAACTGCGCAAGGCACTCATCGAGCAGCGCCTCGAGATGCCCGACCGGCTGGCCAGGGCCGACCTGCTGCAGCGCGTGATGCGCATCTGGCTGGTGGGCCGCCCCGACACCGTGATCGGCGCCTACTGGCCGATCAAGGGCGAGTTCGACCCGCTGCCCGCGCTGCACCGCTGGAAGGAAGACGGCGAACTGATGGACGAGCCGCAGCGCCGCCGCATCGGCCTGCCCGTGATGAACAAGGTCCACAAGACGCTGACCTTCCACGCCTGGTACCCGGGCTGCCAGATGGAAGAAGACGCCTACGGCATTCCGAAGCCCAAGGACACCGAGCTCATCGTGCCGACGCTGCTGTTCGTGCCCTGCGTGGGCTACAGCGCCGGCGGCTACCGCCTGGGCTACGGCGGCGGCTTCTACGACCGCACCCTGGCCACGCTCGAGCCGCGGCCGTTCACCGTCGGCCTCGGCTTCACGAACGGCTTTCTCGAGGAATACCAGCCCGAGCCGCACGACCTGCCGCTCGACGCGATCCTGAATGACAACGGCGTGGTCTGGCCGGTGGGCTGACCCGGCCCTCGTCAGTCCCATGGCGCTTGAAGTGTCAGGGCCCAAGCGTGAACGCCGCGGAACCGGCTTTGCCGGGCCGCTGGTGTTGCCCCCCAGTGGGGGGAGGCGCCGCAGGCGCTTCGGGGGGCGTCAATCGATGTTATCGACGGTGTCGGGGTCGGGGACCTCGCCGATGGTTTCGCGCGTGGTCACGGCCTGCGCCTGCAGCCAGTCCGAGAACGCCTTGATCTCGGGCCGCAGCGCCTGGCGCGGACCGGCGATGAGCCAGTAGGCCATCGGCGAATCCATGCGGTGCTGCGGCAGCACCTCGACCAGGTCGCCGTTGGCCAGGCTCTCGGCGATCAGCGAGCTGCGCGCCAGCACCACGCCCTGGCCGGTGAGCGCGGCCTGGGCCATCTGGTAGGCGTAGTTGAAGTAGAGCCAGCGCCGCGGCTGCGCCCGTTCGAGGCCGTTCAGTTCGAACCAGCGCCGCCAGGTCAGCCATTCGAGGTGCGAGCGGTGCGCGTCGCCCGCTTCGATCAAGGTGAATCGCGCGATGTCGGCCGGCGTCTTGACCGGCGGGCTGCTCTTGAGCAGCCACGGGCTCGCCACCGGAGTGAGCGTTTCGCCGAACAGGCGCAGCGCCGAGGCCGGCATGGTTTCGCGCGGGCCATAGCGCAGCGCGATGTCCACGTCGGCCACCTCGAGGTCGACCGCGACGTCGCTGGCGTCGATGCGGATGTCGATCTCGGGGTTGTCGCGCTGGAAGGCCTCAAGCCGCGGGATCAGCCACATCGATGCGAAAGACGCAAAGGTCGTCAGCGAGACGCTCTTGCGCCCCGCACTCTGGCGGATCTGGCGCACGGCCGTGTCGATGCGCGGCAGCGACTGCTGCACCGCGAGCAGCAGCTGCGCGCCGGCGCTCGTGAGCTCCACCGCGCGCGTGTGGCGCAGGAACAGCGCCACGCCCACTTCTTCCTCGAGCGACTGGATCTGGCGGCTGACCGCGGACTGGGTGAGCGCCATCTCCTCGGCGGCGGCGCGGAAGTTCAGGTGGCGCGCCACCGCCTCGAAGGCGCGCAGGTGGCCGGCGGAGATCGGGCGGGAGCGCAGGTGGGTTTGCGAGTGCTGCATGGAGGGTCGGAGCCGGCATTGATGCGAAATCGGAATCAGTAGGCTACTTCGTTTTCATTGGACTGCCAACGCCCCGAAACCGATCATTCATTCCCGAACTGCGCAAACCTCCCGTCCTGTTAACGCGCAGCGGCCCAGCCAAGGAGCCTCTTATGTCCACCGCCGTCTGCACCAACGAATCGCTCGCCGCCCTGCCGGGCGCCGCCCGCACCACCGCGGCCGTGCCGCCGGCCGTGCGCCGTGGTGCCTGGCAGATCGCACCCGGCGAGGCCATGAGCCTGCGCGCGCGCACGCCCAGCGTGCTGCGCATCAAGCAGGGGCGGGTCTGGGTCACGGCCGACGCCAATGCAGCCTCCGCGAGCGAAGACCTCGTGCTCGCGCCGGGCGAGTCGCTCGCGGTGGCCGCCGGCCGGCGCATCGTGATGGAAGCCTGGGACGGCTACGGTGCCACCTATTCGTGGGATCCGGCCTGAGCCTGCCTTCGGGCAGCGCGTGTTTCCCACGGACGGAAGGCGGCTTCGGCCGCCTTTTTCGTGGCCGGCCGATTCAGATGCTGATGTCGAAGCTGGGCCGCAGCGCCAGGAAGTGCTTCAGCGCGGCCTCGCCGTCGAGCGCATGGACGCCGGCCATCAGGTCGGGGCCCTCGCTCTCGGCCAGGCCCATGCCGAAGCCGTTGTAGCGGCGGCTGTCGAGCGCGCCGCGGTAGAGCACCCGCACCGCCGTGTGCCGCGGGTCGCGGCCGATGCGGTCCATCAGCGTCTCCACGGCGCCGAGGGGGCCTTCGAGGTGCTGGCAGAAGCGCATGCCGTCGAACACCAGCAGGCCGGTGATCCGTTGTTGTGCATTGCGCACGCGGGCCTGGGTCACGATGGCGCCGACAGTGGCCGGCGGCAGGTCTTGCGTCAGAAGGCTGCAGTAGAAGATCTCGTGAAGTGCTTGTTGTTCTGTCATGCGTTCGGAGGCAAAAGGCGAGCGAAGTTTAGGGAGCTCCGGGGACGCTAGAAATGTCAAAAGACATAGGCAAAGGACCTATAGTGCGGCGTGAGATCCGATGACTACGCCCTTCCCGCGCCGCCGCCCGCAGGCCCGAACCCTTGTGACGACTGCGCGCTGCGGCGGCTAGACGCCTTCCTGCCCGCGTCGCAGGACGAACTCGCGACCATCCAGGCGTTCAGGACCGGATCGCGCCATGTCGCGGCCGGGCGCGCGATCATCGACGAGCATCGGCCCAGCCCCGAGTTGTTCACCATCTATGCCGGCTGGGCCTTCCGCTTCAAGACGCTCAGCGACGGCCGGCGCCAGATCCTGAATTTCCTGCTGCCGGGCGACTTCATCGGGCTGCAGGACGAATTCGCCGACGGGCAGACGCACGGCGTGGAGGCCGTGACCGACACCACCCTCTGCGCCTTTCCGCGCGCCCGGCTCTGGGAACTCTTCCATGCCCAGCCGAAGCTCGGCTACAGCATCACCTGGCTCGCCGCGCGCGAGGAAAAGCTGGTCGACGACAACCTCGTGACCGCGGGACGCCGCAACGCGAGCGAGCGGGTCGCCATGCTGCTGATGCATCTGTACCGGCGCGCGCAGCGCGTCGGCATGGTGCGCGACGAGTGGGTGGAGTTTCCGTTCAGCCAGCAGCACATCGCCGACGCGCTCGGGCTGTCGCTGGTGCACACCAACAAGACCTTGCGCAAGCTCCAGGCGCTCGGGCTCTACAAGCTCGATGCCGGCTGGCTGCGCATCCTCGAGCCGCATGCGCTCGAAAGGCTGGGCGACTACTTCGAGCGGCCGATGCGGCCGACGCCGCTGATTTAGCTGCGCCGCATCACGGCGCCGCCGCCATCAACTGCCGCAGATCGTCCCGGTAGGCCTGCAGCCGGCGCGCGGCCTTGTCGCGCTGGCCGGCGCTCGTGACGCCGTGCAGCGCCGCCAGGTTGCGGCAGCCCTCCTCGAGCAGCGCCTGCTGGTGCTCGCGCCAGGGGCCGGGTGGCGGATCGGCGATGCGAAGCACGTGGGCGTGGATCGCAGCGCGTGCCTCGGCCGCCGGCGGGCGGTCGGCCTGGAAGCCGCGCAGCAGCGCCAACACCTCTTGCTGCCGCTGCCGGCGCTCCGCATCGGCGAGCCTCGGATCGAACACCGACTGCGCGATCTGCTGGCGAAGCAGGTCGCGCTGCGCGGGCTCGAGGCGGCCGTAGAAGTCTTCGAGGCGTTCGAGGAAGCGGTCGTAGCGCCGTTCGAGCGTTTCGGCCCTGCCGGGGTCGAGCCATTCCTTGCGGTATTCGGCATTGATCTTCGCGTACTTGCGCTCGAGCTGCTGCAGTTGCGCCGTGCCCAGGCCCAACGCGATGTCGGCGATCGCGGGTTCCGCCTGCAGCGCCACCGCGAGCAGGCGCTCGCGGATCTGCCCGGCCATGCGGCAGGCTTGGCCGGCGTTCACCTCGCCCGGCGCCAGCGCCTCGGCCTCCTGGAGCAGGGCGGCCACGCGCGGCAGCTCGTTGCGGCGGTGCCATTCGAGCAGGCGC
>CAMLCW010000200.1 GCA_946478645.1 uncultured Variovorax sp. | reverse complement strand
CGAATGTAGGTCGGAAGCCGTTCATGAATTCAGCGTTGTCGGGCGCAGAAGCGCGCGCAGACGCAGTAAACCTGCAAAAATCCAGCCATGGAAGCATTGGACAAGATCGATCGGCTGATTCTGCGCACACTCCAGGCAGACGGCCGCGCCACCTACGACCAGATCGCGGAGCAGGTCAGCCTCTCGCCGAGTGCCGTGCTGCGGCGCGTCAAGCGCCTGGAGGAAAGCGGGGTGATCGACCGCTACGTGGCGCTCGTGCGCCCCGAAGTCGTGGGACTCGGGCTCACGGCCTATCTCAACGTCCGGCTCGAGAAGCACACCGAAAGCCACAAGCGCAATCCGATGGACCTGTTCCGCGCCAGCGTCCAGACCTGGCCCGAAGTGGTCGAATGCGCGGCGCTCACGGGCGAGATGGACTACCTGCTGCGCGTGGTGGTGGCCGACATGGGCCACTACAGCCGCTTCATCATGGACACCCTGCTCAAGCATCCAAGCGTCGAGGATTGCAAGACCAGCTTCGTGCTCGACCGGGTGAAGGCCACCACGGCTGTACCTATCTAGCCACGAACCGGTGGCGCCGACGCCACGTGCGATCCACAATCTGTTCACAAATGAAGCCGGAAAGTACCCCTGTGGACTTGGAAGTTAAGGGAAAACCCTTATATTCGATCCATGCTTACCGCCAAGACCCTTCTGCAGGCGTCTCTCGGCCTCGGCTCGTTCCTGAAGGCGCCGATGGTTGAGGCGCAACCGCGCGCGACGCCCGCGCCCGCACCCGTCATGGTGCCGATCCGTTCGATCGGCCCGCGCGAGCGCGACCGCATCGCGCGCCACCTGCTGGCGCTTTCGCCGCACGACCGCTACCTGCGCTTCGGCTACGCCGCGGGCGACGCACAGGTGCAGCGCTACGTCGACGGGCTCGACTTCGACCGCGACGAGCTCTTCGGCATCTACAACCGTCGGCTCGACCTGATCGCCATGGCACACCTCGCCTTCGCGCCGGCGGGCCAGCACAGCGATTGCGCCGAATTCGGCGTCTCGGTGGCCGCGCACGCGCGTGGCCGCGGCTACGGCGCCCGGCTGTTCGAACGCGCCGTCGTCGTCGCCCGCAACGAGGGCGTGGGCATGCTCTTCATCCATGCACTGAGCGAGAACGCCGCCATGCTGAAGATCGCCCGCAATGCCGGCGCCACGGTGGTGCGCAGCGGTTCGGAGTCCGAGGCGCACCTGCAGCTGCCGGGTGCCACGCTCGACAGCCGCATGAGCGAGATCGCGCTCGAGCACTTCGCGGCGGTCGACTACCACCTCAAGAGCCGCGCCAAGCAGTTCTGGGCCTTTCTCGCGAGCCTCCAGGAAGTGCGCAGCGGCATCCGCGACGCGCGCGGCAAGTCGGCCCAGTAGCCCGGACCGCTGGGGGCGCCGTCCGTCGGCACCGGGAATCAACGGGGTAGAGCCTGTCACGCGCAATCCGGTATCCTTGTGTCTCTTCAACTACGCCTCCCGCAGTGGCCGAACCTCACCCTGAACGCGCTCCCGTCGAACGGGAAGACAAGCGCGGATTCCTCCAGAAACTGGCCGAATTCATCCACCCCGGACCCGACTCGCGCGACGAGTTGATCGAAACCCTCGCGGACGCCGAGGACAACGAGGTGATCGGCGCCGAGTCGCGCGTGATGCTCGAAGGCGTGCTGCGCATGGCCGACATGACCGCGGGCGACGTGATGGTGGCCGCGCCGCGCATGGACCTCGTGAACATCGATGCGCCCTACGACGCGCTGCTGCACCTCGTCATCGACACCGCGCACTCGCGCTTTCCGGTCTACGAAGGCGAGAAGGAAAACATCATCGGCATCCTGCTCGCGAAGGACCTGCTCAAGCTCCAGCGCGCGCCGGGACTGAACATCCGCGCGCTGCTGCGCCCCGCCACCTTCGTGCCCGAGAGCAAGGGCCTGAACGACCTGCTGCGCGAGTTCCGCGGCAACCGCAACCATCTCGCGATCGTGATCGACGAGTTCGGCCGGGTGGCCGGCCTCATCACCATCGAGGACGTGCTCGAACAGATCGTCGGCGAGATCGAGGACGAATTCGACATCGCCGAGGACGAAGGCGACATCTTCGGCCTGGCCGACCACACCTACCGCGTCTCCGGCGACACACCGATCGAGCGCGTGGCCGAGGCCTTCGGCATCGTTTTCGACGAAGAGCAGCTCAGCGAAGACTTCGACACCATCGGCGGCCTCATCGCGCACGAGATGGGCCGTGTGCCCAAGCGCGGCGAGCATCACGCGATCGGCGGCTTCGACTTCGTCGTGCTGCACACCAAGGGCGGCGCGGTGCGCTGGTTCAAGGTGTCGCCGGCCCGCGGCGCCGACGCGGCCGACTGATGCGGCCGGCCGCGGGCCTGCTGCGCCTTTCGGGCTTCGCTGCGGCGGGCCTCGCTCAGGCCGCCGCCATCGCCTGGCCCGGCAACGGCCGCCCGCTCTGGTGGCTGCAGCTCGTCTCGCTCGCCGTGCTCGTGGGCCTGCTCGGCGGGCTGCGCAGCGAGGGCGCGGGCTGGCGCCGCGCGGGCCTGCATGGCTGGCTCTTTTCCACCGCCTGGCTCACCGGCAGCTTCTGGTGGCTCTTCATCTCGATGCACACCTACGGCGGGCTGCCGGCACCGCTGGCGGCCATCGCGGTGCTGTCGCTCGCGGCGGCGCTCGGGCTGTACTACGCGGTGGCCTGCGCCTGGTTCGTGGTGCGCGGCCCGCGCGGCGTCCTGGCGGGCGCGCTGGTGTTCGCGGCGCTCTGGACCCTGGCCGAACTCGTGCGCGGCAGCTGGTTCACCGGCTTTCCATGGGGCGCGGGCGGCTATGCGCATGTCGAGGGGCCGCTCGCCGCGTGGGCGCCATGGATCGGTGTTTACGGCATTGGCGCCGTGGCCGCGTTCGTGCCCGCGCTGCTCGCGGGGCTGCTGCTGCGGCCCCGGCGCACGAGGGAGCTGGTGGCCGCCGCGCTCGTCGCCGCAGTGGCGCTTGCCGCGCCGCACCTGATTTCCGCGCAGGGCGCCAAGGCGTCGAGCGGAACGCTGCAGGTCGCGCTGCTGCAGGGCAACATCCCGCAGGACGAGAAGTTCATCCCCGGCGGCGGCATCGACCTTGCACTGCGCTGGTACGGCGAGCAGTTGCGCGATGCGCGGGCCTCGCTGGTCGTCACCCCCGAAACGGCGCTGCCGCTGCTGCCGCAGCAACTGCCCGCAGGCTACCTCGAAGCCATCCAGGCGCGCTACAGCCAGGGCACGCAAGCCGCGATCGTCGGCCTGCCGCTCGGCGGGCAGGGGACCTACCGCAATGCCGTGCTCGGGTTCCGGCCCGGCGCGGACGAGCCCTACAGCTACGGCAAGCACCACCTCGTGCCGTTCGGCGAGTTCATTCCGCCGGGCTTCCGCTGGTTCATCGACATGATGAACATCCCGCTCGGCGACTTCGCGCGCGGCGGCCTCGCGCAGGCGCCGTTCGCCTGGCAGGGCCAGCGCATCGCGCCGAACATCTGCTACGAAGACCTGTTCGGCGACGAGATCGGCGCCAACTTCAGGGACGAGGCAAGCGCGCCCACGATCCTGCTCAACGTGAGCAACATCGCGTGGTTCGGCAACACCGTGGCCATCGACCAGCACCTGGCGATCTCGCGCATGCGCGCGCTCGAGTTCGCGCGCCCGATGGTGCGCGCCACGAACACCGGCGCCACGGTCGTCATCGACGCCGAAGGCCGCGTCACGCAGGCGCTGCCGCGCCTCACGCGCGGCGTGCTCGAGGCCACGGTCGAAGGCCGCACCGGCCTCACGCCGTTCGCGCGCTGGGTGGCGCCGTTCGGGCTCTGGCCGCTGTGGGGCCTTGCGTTCGCGGTCGTGGCGATCGCCTTCGCGCTGCGCCGCAAGACCTGAAGCCGCGAGCGGCTTCAGGCCGCGGCCCGTGACACCACCGGCCAGTCGCGCAGCTTGCCCGGGTTCAGCAGCCCGAACGGATCGAAGCGCTTCTTCACCTCGATGACTTCCGGCGGCAGCGGTCCGCCGGCCTTGCCGTCTTCCACGATGTTGACGTGCGGGTTGTTGATGTGCACCTGGCGCGCGCGGTGGATGTCGATGATCTCGTTCAGCCGTTCCTCGGTGCTGAAGCGCACGAGTTGCAGCCCGCTGCAGGTCAGCAGGCCCGCCACGTTGCGCAGGAACTCGACGTGCATCATGACCTCGCCGCCCAGCAGCTTTTCCATTTCGATGATCTGCTCGACGTGCCTGCCGGGAACGAACCCGCTTTGCAGGTAGGTCAGCGTGGGATCGATCTTCAGCGCGTGCAGCGTCGTGTGGTTCCAGGTGAACTCCATCAGCGTGCGGTTGCTCTTCTGTACCTCGGCAGCCGTCTTGCGGTAGCCCACCGTGCCGCCGTGCGCCTGCACCAGCAGCATCATGGCCGGTTCGTTCGATTCGGCCACCAGCGACAGCACGGTGTGGCAGCCCTTGGGCAGGTGCGCGGCCAGCTGCGCGAGGTGGTCGGCGACGGGCGCGGCAAAGAAAGTCACACCGCGCTTGACGATGCCCGGCGCGTTCGCGAGTCTGTCGGCAAAGTTCAGCGCGTGCTCGAAGCTGTCGAAGGTCACCAGCGTCTCCAGCCAGGGATGCGCCGGTGCCAGCGCGATCTCCAGTTCCAGCACCAGGCCGTTGGTGCCCCACAGGTGGTGCATGCGCATGGCGTCGGGGCCGCGCAGCTCGACCATCTGCGGCTCTGCCTCGATGGTCATCGCGCGAATGCCGATCACGTTGCCCGGCGCGCTCAGCGGTCCGTAGTTGATCGAGCCCACGCCGCCGAAGCCGCCGCCGAACAGGCCCCCCAGCGTGGCGCTGCGGTAGGTGGACGGCACGCAGCGCAGCTCCTGACCCGTGGGCTTCGTCTGCTTCTCGAGTTCGCCCAGGCGGATGCCGGCCTGCGCGCGTGCCACGCCGGGCCGCACCCACAGGCAGGCGTTGTAGCCGGTCATGTCGAGCACCACGCCGCCCGCGAGCGGCGTGGTCTGGCCGTAGTTGCCGGTGCCGCTGCCGCGGATCGTGATCGGTATGCCGCGCCGTGCGCAGGCGCCCACCACGGCGCGGATCTCGTCCTCGGTGCGCGGGCGGACCACCACGTCGGCCCGCTTGTCTTTCAGCTGGCGCGTGAGCACCGGGCTGAACCACGAGAAGTCCTGCGACAAGCGCGTGACGCGGCCTTCGTCCGTGATCCAGTCGAGGTTCGGCAGTTCGAACAGCAGTTGTTCGATGGCGGAAATGGAAGCGTTCATGATCAAGGTCAATCCTGGGAAAGTTCGCTCGCATGCCACGCGCCGAGCGCGAGCTTGGTGAGCCAGGCCATCAGCACGAAGAGCGCGACGCCGGTCAGCGAGATCAGGAGCAGGGCCGCGAACATGCGCGGGATGTTCAGTTGAAAGCCGGCCTGCAGGATCTGGTAGGCCAGCCCCGCGCCCGCGCCGCCGGTGCCGGCCACGAACTCGGCCACCACCGCGCCGATCAGCGCGAGGCCGCTCGAGATGCGCAACCCGCCAAAGAAATACGGCAGCGCGCTCGGAATCCGCAGCCGCACCAGCTGCTGCCAGCGCGTGGCACGGTTGAGCTTGAAGTAGCTCTGCAGGTCGGGGTCGATGCTGCGCAGCCCCAGCGTGGTGTTGCTGATGATCGGGAACAGCGCCACCAGCGCCGCGCACACCGTCATGGCGGCCACCGGGTTCTTCACCCAGATGATGATGAGCGGCGCCACGGCGACGATCGGCGTCACCTGCAGCAGCACCGCATAAGGGAACAGCGCGGTCTCGATGCGCTTGCTCTGCACGAACAGAAACGAGATCAGCACGCCCGCCACCGTGGCCAGCAAAAACGACAGCAGCGTGATCTTGAGCGTGACCAGCAGCGCATTGCCGAGCGGCGCCCAGTCGGTGACGAGCGTCTGCACCATCAGCATCGGCGAGGGAACGAGGTAGGGCGGCAGTTCCATCGCGACCACCATCCATTGCCACAGCGCGAGCAGCACCAGGCCGATCAGCAGTGGATAGAGCACGCGCTGCACGCGTGGCTGGGCCAGCAGCGGCGGGTTCTTTCTGGCTGTCGTCGTCGTCATCGTGCGTGCTCCTCGTCGGCGCGGCTCGCGCGCAGCAGGCTTTCCTGCAGGCCGCGCGCATGGCGCGCGAATTCGGGCGTCACCATGAAGTCAGGGCTGCGCGGGTAGGGCTCGTCGATGTGAAACTGCTCCACCACCCGGCCCGGGCGTGCGGCCATCATCACCACCCGCGTCGAGAGGAACACGGCCTCGTGGATCGAGTGCGTCACAAAGATCACCGTGAGCTTCTTCTTGCGCCAGAGTTCGAGCAGGTCGGCATCGAGCTTGTGGCGCGTGATCTCGTCGAGTGCGCCGAAAGGCTCGTCCATCAGCAGCAGGTCGGGCTCGGTGACGAGACCGCGCGCGATCGACACGCGCATCTGCATGCCGCCCGACAATGCACGCGGCAGCGCATCGGCGAACTTCTCGAGCCCCACCAGCGCGAGCGCGTCCATCACGCGTGCCTCGGCCTCCTTGCGCGGCACGCCGGCCAGATCGAGCGGCAGCCGCACGTTGGTCTTCACGCTGGCCCAGGGCATCAGCGTGGCCGACTGGAACACGAACGACAGCTTGCGCGGGCAGCTGTGGATCTCTGCCACCGGCTTGCGCCAGACCAGCAGCCGTCCGTCGCTTGGCGCAAGCATGCCAGCCACCATCTTCAGCAGCGTGCTCTTGCCGCAGCCCGAGGGGCCGAGCAGCGTGACGAACTCGCCTTCGGCGATCGACAGGTCCACCGGCAGTAGCGCCTGCGTGCCGTTCGGGTAGGTCTTCTCGGCCGAGAGAACTTCCACCGCGGGCACGGAGATCGCCGTTGGCGGCGCAAGGGTGTGGGGCTCGATGCGATTCATGGCGCGGGGCTCAAGGAATGACCTTGGCGTCCTTCACGAACTCGGTCGTGTAGGTCTTCGCAAGCGTCACCTTGGCCGGGTCGAGCAGCTTGGCGCCCACGAGGAAGTCGTAGCTCGCCTTGGCGCGTGCATCGGTGATCACGCCGATGCCGAGCTGCGCCGCATCGCCGCCGGTGATCATGCCCATCTCCTTGAGCTTGGCCACGCTGTAGGCGAGCTGATCGTCGGTCATGTTGGGGTTGTCCTTCTTGATCAGCGCGTTGGCGGGCGCGGGATTCGCAAGGTAGCTCTTCCAGCCTTCGGCCGAGGCCTTGACGAAGGCCGCCACCTGCTTGCTTCGCTCCTTCACCGTCTTTTCCATGCACGAGACCGTGGTGGCGTAGGCAGGAAAGCCGTGGTCGCTGAACATCAGCACGGTGCTCTTCACACCGGCCTTCTGGATCGCATAGGGCTCCGAAGTCAGGTAGCCCTGTTGCGCGGTGTTCTTGTCGGCCACGAAGGGCTGGATGTTGAATGTGTAGGGCCGCGTCTGCTCGTCCTTGAGTCCGAACTTCGACTTGAGCCAGGGCCAGTAGCCGCGGTTGGCCTGGGCGCCGATCAGCAGCGTCTTGCCCTTCAGGTCCTCGAACTTCTTCACGTCATCGTGTGCGATCAGCACCTGCGGATCCTTCTGGAAGAAGGCCGCGACGTTGACCACCGGCACGCCGCCTTCGCGCACCTGCATCATCTGGATGTCGCTCGAGCCCATGATGCAGTCGGCCTGCCCCGCGGCCATCATCTGCGTGATGTTGACCTGCGGGCCGCCCATCTTGATGGTCACGTCGAGACCGTGCTTCTTGTAGATGCCTTCGGCCACCGCCTGGTAGAAGCCGCCATGCTCGGCCTGCGCGTACCAGTTGGTCATGTAGGTGAACTTGTCGTCGGCCCGTGCGGGGGCAGCGGCAGCGAGGAAGGCGATGGCGGCGGCGCCGGCCAGGGAGAGTGCGAAGGAGGAGCGCATGGGAGTCGACCTTTCGGGGCAGTGAGTTGAGAAGGGCTGGGAGAAATGCCGGATGCAAGAAGCAGGCTCAGGCCGGCGCGAAGTGCTGCTGGATGAAGCCCTGCTGGTGGCCGCGCTCCCAGGTGGCTTCCTCGCGCACCAGCCAGCGCAGTGCATGCAGTTCGGTCAGCGCCTGCACCCAGCTGTCGGAGAGGGTGTCGAGGATCTGCTCGCCCTGTTCCCGGGTGGCGGTGGTCGGGTCGCCGATCACGCCGCTCGGGCCGAAGTCGCGTGCGGTCCAGGCGCAGGCCGGTCGCCCGTCGGGCGACAGCAGCTTGATCGGGAACGGTGGCGGAAAGTTGGCGACGGCGCGCGCCATGTGCACCGTTTCGGGCGCGAGCGCGAGCATCAAGGCGGTTTCCGAATGGCCCGCGTGCATCGCGAGCTTTTTCTCCTGATCGCTCACCTGCTTGCTGGCCGCACTCGGCAGCCGCGAGACGCCATGCGGCACCACCACGAAGTCGCCATGGCGCAGCCGCAACTCGCGCGCGGCCATCTCGAGTACCTGCGGCTGGCCGCCATGCCCGTTCGCGAACAGCAGCTTGCGAAAGCCCGAGCGGTACACCGATTCGCCGATCTCGATCACCGTCGACAGCAGCGTGGTGCCGGTCAAGGTCATGGTGCCCGGAAAGTGCAGGTGCTCTTCCGATTTGCCATAGGTGATGGTCGGCAGCGCAAAGGCGCGGATCTCGGCGGGCAGCTTCTCGAGCGCCTTGCCCATCACGCCGGAGCAGATGACGCTGTCGACCGAGCACGGCAGGTGCGGGCCGTGCTGTTCGATGGCGCCACAGGGCAGCACGATGACCGTGTTCTCGCGGTCCGGCAGGGCCGCAATCTCGGTCCAGCTGAGGTAGGGCAGAAAGCGGTGGGGTGGGATGTAGCCGTGGAGCATGGGCGCCTTTGGGAGGTCTCTACGTGGGAAGGAAAGGGTTGGCATCGCCGTGCGCCACTCGGCCCCCGCGCAGCACCACGCGCGCAGCGCTGCGCGAGGGCCAGCCGTGGTGGTCGGCCTGCGTGAACAGCACCAGGTCGGCGCTCGCGCCGATCAGCGTGGGCGCCGCCGTAGCAGGTTCGCGCCGCAGCCAGTCCGCACGGCACAACGCCTCGGACCAGGTGTCGAAAGGGTGGTCGAGCTGCGCCACCAGGGCGGCCGTGCCCAGCGCCTCGACCGGGTCGAAGCTGCCGAAGCGGCAGAACGGGTCTTGCACGTTGTCGCTCGCGAACAGCAGCGGGATGCCGCGCTCGCGCGCTTCCTTCACCAGCGTGATGCCGCGCAGGCGCGGCGTGCGGCCGGTCACGGCGTCCTGCAGCAGCAGGTTGGTGGCGGGCAGCGAGACCACGGTGATCGGTGCCCGTGCCACCGCGTCGAGCGTGGCGAGCGCCTGCGCTTCGGGCTGGACGGCCAGCGCGCAGATGTGGCCGCAGACCACGCGGCCTTCGAAGCCGATCTCGCGCAGGATCCGCGCCGTGGTCGCCAGGCCGAC
>CAMLCW010000199.1 GCA_946478645.1 uncultured Variovorax sp. | reverse complement strand
CGAGGTGGGCCGGCGTCACGCCGCCGGCCACCACCACGTCCATCTCCAGCACCACGAAGTCGCCGTGCTGCGCCACGCGCGCGAAGCGCTTGGTGCGGTGCCAGGCGGTGGGCACCGCGTCCGGCAGCGTGCCGCCCTGCACGCGCAGCGGGCAGCTCAGCGTGAAGTCCGCGTACTGCGTGGCGCTGACGGGGTTGCCCCACAGCACCTGGAAGCCGATGCCGTGGCTCGCGCTGTGCAGGCGCACCACGCCGTCCTGCTCGATGGCGGTGACGGCCGCGCCGGCCGCCTTGATGGCGTCGGACACCTGCGCGGGCGTCACGGCGTCCAGCAGCAGGTCGGGGTTCGTTGCAGCGGCGCTGTCGGCCGCTTCGGTGTTCGTCGTCAAAGATTTGTTGGTCATTCAGGAGCCTTGGGCTGGGGTTGTTCAGTTCGTCTTCTTCAGTGCCGCGTCGAGCGCGGCGGCGTCGATGCTCAGCTGGGCCGGCGGCGCCAGCTGCGCCAGGAAGGCCTGCACCAGCTGCTGCTGGCGCTGCTGGCGCAGGGCGGCGCGCAGCTGCGGGGTCATCTCGTCGAGCGTGGCGGTGCGCGCGGGCTGGATGCCGAGCAGCTTCACCACATGGAAGCCGGCCTCCGCCTGGACCGGCTCGCTGACCTCGCCGACCTTGAGCTTGGCGATGGTGTCGCGCAGCGCGGGCAGGATGCGCGCGAGCGGCAGGGTGTCGACCTCGCCGCCGCGCTCGGCGCTGCGCGCATCCTGCGAACGTGCGCGCGCCACCGCGGCAAAGTCGCCGGCGCGTGCTTCGCGCGCAAGCGCTGCGGCCTCGTCGCGCACCTTGGCGATGGCGGCGGCATCGCGCTCGGGCGTGGCCAGGTAGATCTGCGCCACGCGGTAGGCGGCGGGCAGGTTGAAATTGGCCTTGCCCTGCTCGTACGCGGCCTTCAGTTCGGCGTCCGACGGAAAACCCGCCGGCACCTGGCTCACCGAGTCGAGGTAGCTGCTGCTCACGATGCGCGAGGTGACCTCGCGCACGGCGGCATCGATCTGCGCCTTCACCTCGGGCCGGTCGGCCCAGCCCTTGGCACGGGCGTCGCGCAGCAGCGCCTCGCTCGTGAGCCGCTGGCGCAGCCAGGCGTCGAGGCTCGCACGGTCGGCCTTCACGGCCGTGCGCTCGGCCTCGGGCAGCGCCTGCAACAGCCGCTCGACCTCGTCCTGCCGGACGGTGGCCTCGCCGAGGCGCGCGACCACGGCCGCGCCCGGTGCGGGCGCCTGCGCGGCGGCCACGCCCATCGAGGAAACCAGCACCACGCCGGCCGCGGCGCGAAGCCCCTGCGCCAGTACGGTGGACGACGACGATTTGCCACGCTTCATGGCTTGTCTCCCGTGGTGGGCGCCGCCGGTGTGGCGGCAGCGGCGGCGGCGGGTGCCTTCACCGCGCGCACGTCGAACTTGCCTTCGTACAGCTTGTCGCCGTACTGCTGCGCGATCTGCTCGAACTTGACGCGGCTCTGCGCGGCAAAGGGCTGGCGCGATGCGAGCACGCTGCCCAGGTCGACCGTCTCGTAGGCGCGCAGGATCTCCTGCCCCACCGCATAGAGCTGCTTGTTCTTGGCCTCGCACTGCGTGAGGGCGGTGCGCTGCGTGGCGGTCTCGCCCGCGAGCCGCTGGCGCTCGGCCTCGGCGGCGCGCGCCATCTTCAGCAGCTCGTCGTAGGCGCCGCGGTACTGCGCCACCTGCGCGGCGGCCTTCTCGTTGGCGGCCTGCGCCTGCTGGCGCAGCTGCTCGGTGCCGGCGCTCGCCTGGTTGCGCGCCTGGCGCTCGGCCGACAGCTGCGCCTGGCTCTGCGCGAGCTCCTTCCTGAGCGCGTCGAGCTCGGACGAAGCCGGTGCGGCCGCTGCCGGCGCAGCCGCGGGCTGCCCCGCCTTCAGCGCGGCCAGCTCGTTCTGCACCTGCTGCAGCTGCGAGGTCGTCACGCGCAATTGCGCGCGCAGCCGCTCCTCCATGCTCTGGCCCTGCGCCTGCTGTGCGTGGGCTACGCCGGCCGTGGCGGCCAGCACGGCGAGCACCAGCGCCGAAAGATGTTTTCTGGACACGGGGGCCTCCTCAGAATCGCGCATTGAATTCGAGCTGCAGGGTGTCGATCGACAGCGGCGGTCCATAGATTTCCTTGGTCGAGATCCAGCGGCCGGTGAACCACATGTTCTTGTCGATCGCATACGAGCCGCCGAGGAAGTAGCCGCGCGCGTTGGTGCCGCCGCCATGGAAGGTGGAGTCGTTGTAGCCGTCGGGCATGGCGTCGGGCTCGATGCGCTTGTAGCCCGCGAGCACGTTCCAGTCGCCGCGCGCCGACGGCGACGGCTTGCCGTAGGTGGCCTGCAGCATGTAGGCGTTGCCGCCGCTCTTGAAGTCGCTCTGCGCGGTGCCGCCCGAGGGTCCGAAGTTGTTGACGATGGCGCCGCGCGCGCCTGCACGGCTCCAGATGTCGTTCGCGTCATACGCGGTGTTGCGCACGAAGTTGGCGTCCAGGCGCAGGTTGTTGCCCGCCACCGCGGTGTCCCAGCGCAGGTTCAGGTCGATCAGGCGGAACCTCGATGCCAGGCCCACGTACTGCGGCTGCGGCGTGCCGGCCGGGTTGAGCGGATCGAGCGCGATGTCGCGCAGCAGCATGAGCGTGTTGCCCTTCTGCATGAAGGCCGGGCGCGACCAGTCGGTGCTGCAGCCGTCGGCACCGGCGTAGAGCGCGCAGGGCTGCGAGACCTGGCCGCTGATGTTGCGGAAGTTGTAGTACGCGAGCGCGCCGCGCACGCGGTTGTCGTCGTTGATCTTCCAGTCGGCGCCGATCTGCGCGCCGAGCAGCCACTTGTTCTCGCTCGCCATCTTTTCCTGGCTGCGGCTCGGCGAATGGTCCGACGAGTATTCGAGCGGGATCAGCCCGAGCGTGCCGAACAGCGACAGGTTCGGGTTGGACGCGAGCTTCTTGTCGAACTGCGCGGCAATGCCGTCGAAGTTCAGGTCGTTCGAGAACACCAGGTCGCTCGACATGAACGGATTGCCGAAGCGCCCGCCCGTCACCGTCAGCCAGTCGAAGGGTTTGTGCGAGATCCACATCTGGTCGAGCCACACGCTCTTCTTGCCGAGCCCGCCGCCCAGCGTCTGGGTGGTGGAGACCGGGCTCTCGTCGCTGCCCGAGGCCAGGCGCACGCCGGCCTTGGTGTTCTCCGACAGGTCGGCCAGCAGGCCCACGCGCGCACGCGCCCGGAACAGGTTGCGGCGGTCCTGCCGGGTGTTGAGGATCGACGGCAGCGCGAGGTTGGTGTTGGGGTTGACGTCGTAGCCGCTGCCGTCGTTGAGCGCGGGCCAGTTGATCTCGATGTTGCTGTTGTTGGCCGCGTAGCTGCGCGATTCGTTGCGCACGCGCACGTCGCCCTCGAAGCGGATGCGCTTGCTCCACTCGGGGGTTTCGTTGGGCGCGGCCCAGCCCTCGTCCCTGGCCTGGGCCATGACCTGGGTCTTGACCTCGTCGCGGATCTGGTCGCGCACGGTCTGCGAGATGTAGGGCACGCGCACGTCGCCGGCCTCGAGCCGCACGCCGCCGGCGGTGCCGGCCGTGGCGGCCGTGGCCGCGATGCGCTGCTGCGCCTGCTGGGCGGCCATGGCTTCGGTCTGCGCCTGCGCCAGCAGCGCCTCGCCCACGTCCCTGGCGAGCGTGCCGCTCTGGATGAGGCCGCGGATCAGCTTGACCATGGCGGTCTCGGCGGGTGCAGGCGCGGCCTGCGCTGCGGCGTTGCCGGCCGCGAGGACGAATGCGGAGGCCACGGCCGCCGCGAGCGCGCATTGGCGCAGGGCCGGCATGGCGCCCCGGCGCTGGATGTTGGTGAGATGGTTCATCGCTTCGTTCACTGGATTGAATGGGTCGATCGGGGCGCGTCGGGCATCGGCGTTCATGGCCGGCGTCCCTTCATGGACACGCGCATCGGAAAGCGCAGCGACGCCGGCGGCTTCTCGTCGAGCCGGTCGAGGTTGCGCACGAGGGTGAGCACCGCGTCGTCGATGTCGCTGGTGCCGGTGCCGCGCACCAGCTGGACCCGCGTGGCCCGGCCGTCGGCGCCCAGCCACAGGTCGATCTGGATGTCGTCGAACACCAGCTGGCGCGTGCGCGCATCGCGCGACAGGGCCTGCTGCAGCAGGCTCGACACGTAGCGCGCATACGAGCCGCTGCCCAGGCCGCCGCCACCGGCGCCGGTGCCGCTCATGCCGCCGCCGCTGCCGGCCTGGATGCCGAAGGCGTCGTTGCCGGCTTCGCCCGCGCTGTCCATGGTCACCGGGTCGCCCAGGTCCTTCGAGGGGCTGGGCGGCGCGTCGTCCTTGGGCGCTTCGAGCGGCTCGATGGGCTTGGGCTCGGGCTCGACCACCTCGGGCTTGACCTTCTCCGGCTCGGGTTCGGGCAGCTTCTCGGGCTCGGGCGGCGGTGGTGGGGGCGGTGGCGGCAGCATCAGCATCGGCGCATCGGCCACCACGCGCTTGGTGCTCGCGGTGTCGGACAGCAGGTGCCACACCAGCGCCACCAGCGCGGCGAAGACCGCCAGGCCGATGGCCGTGCCGCCCCAGCGGCGCCAGAAGCCGGCGGTGGTCGGATCGCGGGGTTTCACGCTCCGCTCCTCACTTCTGCTTGCCGGTCACGAGGCCGATCTGGTTGAGCTCGATGCGACGCAGCAGGTCGAGCACGTCGACCACCTTGGCGTACTGCACGCTCGCGTCGCCGCGCACGATCACCGGAAAGTCGGGCGCGAGCGCCTTCTCGGTGCGCAGGCGCTCCTCGAGCTCGGGCAGCGTCACCGGATAGGCGTCGAGGAACACGTTGCCCGCGTTGTCGATGGTGATGGCCTTCGTCTTCGGCTTCTCGAGCGCGACCGAGGCACTGGCCTTCGGCAGGTCGACCTTGATGCCCGGGATGCTGGCGTTGCTGGTGAGGATGAAGATCACCAGCACCACCAGCAGCACGTCGACGAAGGGCGTGATGTTGATGCCGCCCGTGCGCTTGCGCACGGCGAACTTGGCTGCACTGTGGGCCATGGCGTTGCGGGCTCAGGCGCGCTTGGCCACGGCCACGGGCAGCGAGCGGCCCTCGCCCTGCTCTTCGGCCAGGCGCGTGACGAACTCGTCGACGAACACGGCCATGTCGGCGCCGATCGCGTCGGAGCGCGAGGCCAGCCAGTTGTAGCCGAACAGCGCCGGGATCGCGACGCCCAGGCCGGCCGCGGTACACAGCAGCGCCGCCGCCATGCCGGGCGCCACCGAGTTGATGTCCACCGCGCCGGCCATGGCCGCCACCACGAACACCAGCATGATGCCGATCACGGTACCGAACAGGCCCACGTAGGGCGCGCCCTCGATGGTGGTCGACAGCCAGTTCATGCGCTTGGACATGCGCTCGGTCTCGCGCACCATCACGCCGTCCATGGCGGCGCGGATCGCGCCGATGGTGGCGCTCGACACCGCGCTCAAGTCGTAGCCGCGGTCATGGCGGCGGCGCATCTCGTCGATCGCCACTTCGTACAGGCGCCACAGCGACGAGTCGGCGCGCACCTGCTCGGGCACGGTGTTGCTCACGGCGAGGCGGTCGAGCGGCGCACCCGCGGCTTCGCGGAAGTGGCCGATGAAGGCCGCGTTGGCGCGCGAGGTGGCGCCGTAGCTGCGGCCCTTGCCGATCATGATGGCCCACGACAGCACCATCATCAGGCCCAGCAGGCCGACGACGATCCAGGCGTCCAGCGGCATCGCGGCCAGGATGTAGCCGAAGTGGCTCTTGCCGGCCTGCTGCTCGTCGGCGCCGAACACCGTGAGGCGCGACTCCGCGCCCTGCGACACGGCATCGGCCAGCAGCAGCGCGTCGGCGCGCGCCACCTTCGAGAGGCGCACTTCGTCGACTGCGCCGGTGAAAGGCGCGAAGCCGGCCGCGGCGGCGGCACCCGGTGCGGCAGGGGCCGCGGGCGCATCGGCGCCCAGCGCGGCCGCGCTGTTCAGCGCCGGCAGTCTGGCCGCGAGCGTCACGGTGGGCCGGCCGCCCACGTACAGCGCCACGCTCTCGCCTTCGGCCTTGACCGCGAGGTGCGACCACTGCCCGGCCTGGATCGGTTGGCCCGGCGTGCTGCGCTGGCCGTTGACCTGCACGAAGGGCACGCCCTGGTCGATGCCCACCACGAGTTCGCCCGCGCCGTCGCGGCGCGCATAGATCGCCTGGCTGGCGCCGAGCGAATCGGGTCGCACCCAGGCCGAGAAGGTCAGCGCACCGCCGGCCGCCACCGCCAGCGACGGCGTCGCGGGCAGCATCAGCGCGCCGCTGCCGAGCTGCGCGCCCTTGCCGATGACCGTGCCTTCGACCGGCACCGCCGCCGTCTGGCCGTGGTTGCCGTAGGCGGTGGTGTCGCGCGGCGGCACCGCCGCCTCGGCGAAGTGGTAGACCAGCGTGTAGTCGGGGTCGAAGCTGCGCTGGCCGTTGCCCGATGCGGGTGCCTTCGGGTTGCCGTAGTACATCCACAGCTTCTGCGGCGTGCCGGCCGAGACGTTGGGCACGTCGACCCAGACCAGCGCCATGCCCAGCAGCGGATCGAACTGCTCGATCTGGTGGTTCAGCACGGTCTTGTCGTCGCCCGCCACGAAGCGCAGGTCGGCGCCGGTCTCGCTCACGCCCTCGAACTTGAAGTTGCCCGTGTGCAGGCGAACCAGCACCGGCGCGCGGCCGGCATCGCTGCCGATCGCGCCGGCCTGCGGGCCGCCGTCGATGGTGACGGGTTTGCGGTAGGCCCATTCGGCCTGCCACCAGGCGTGGGCCAGGCCCGGCAAGAGCGTGCTCAGCAGCGTGAGCACGATGAAAAGAATGCGTCGCATGACAGGGTTCTCCGGAAAGCTCGTAGAGAGAGAGGAAAAAGAAGGAAAGGAAGTGGAAGGAAGGCCGTGCGGATCAATAGCTCGCGGTGAGGCTGAAGTTCACGCGGGTGTCGTGCTTGCGGGTGCGCGGGCCGTCGACCAGCGGATAGCCGATGTCGACGCGGCCCGCCAGGTACGTGCCGACCTTGAAGGTGGTGCCCAGGCCCACCGAATACAGCGAGAAGCGGTCGTCCTGCTCGGGCAGCGGGCTCTTCAGGCGCAGCCGCGCCGCGTCGGCGAAGGCATAGACACGCCAGTTCTCGACCGCGCTGCCAAGAAAGGTCAGCGGCTGGCTGCGCAGCTCGACCGAGCCGACCACGCCGTAGTCGCCGGTGGCTTCGGCCGACAGGTAGCCGCGCACCGAGTTCATGCCGCCGCCGGCGATCTGCTCGCTCGACACCAGCGGCGAATCGGTGATCTGCCCGTTGAAGCGGAAGGACAGCTGCTGGCCGCCGCCGAAGGTGTGGGTGCCGTTGAGGTCGGCCTTGAGCACCATGAAGCTCGGCGAGGCCTTGTAGCGCTTGTAGTCGAACGCGGCCCAGTCGCTGCCGTAGTTGAACGAGCTGCTGGTGCCCGCCACCAGCGAGACGCCCACGCCGTACTGGCTCTTTTCCGACTGGCGGAAGCCCGTGTACGACAGCGTGATCGGCGCGTACTTGAGCGGCACGGTGTCGGCCGTGCCGTTGAGGCTCAGCGCTTCCTTGTTGTTCTTGAAGTCGATGCCCACGCTGAACGCATGCCACCAGTTGCCCGCGTTCGGCACCGTGTAGGTCGCCTTCAGGCCGATCGAGTGGCCCTTGCCGAGCACGTCGGTGCCGCCCACGGTGGCCACGTTGCTGTCGGACACGAAGGCGGTGGCTTCCACGCTCCATGCGGTGTCCGCGATGGGCGCCGCATACGAGGCCGAGAACACCTGGGTCTGGTTCAGGTCCTGCGGCGCGCCGAAGAAGCTGAGCGAGGCGCTGTGGCCCAGCTGCCAGAGGTTGTCGTGGCCCAGCGAGGCCGAGGCGCGCAGCTTGCGCGTGTCGGCGCTGTAGTCGTTGTTGAGGCCGACGCTGGCGCGCCACGGGCTCGAATCCTGCACCTTGAGGTCGACGTCCATCGTGCCCGGCATCGCGCCCTGGCGCACCAGCGGCATCACCTGCCGCTTCGGGCCGCGGTTGAGCGCCGCGAGCTCGGCCTGCGCGCGGTTGAAGTCGGGCACGCCGCCCTCCTTCAGCGCCGGCACCTGGTCGCGCACGTCGAGCGGCGAGTTGTATTCGGCGCCCACCACGCGCACGCGGCCCACGCGGGTCTCGTTGACCTGCAGGAACACCACGCCCTCGGTCACCTGCTGCTCGGGCAGGTCGACGTACACCGACTGGTAGCCCGCCGCCTGGTAGGCCGCGAGCAGCGCGTCGCGCGCGGCCTCCACGTCCTTGAGCGTGCGCTCGGGCCCGAGGAAGGGTGTGACGGCCTTCTCGATGGCGCGCGCATCGAGCACGGTGTTGCCGCGCACGATGTACTCGGCGATGTCGACCTTGCGCACGGGTTCGGCGACCTCCGCCGCCTGTGTCGCTTGCACCGCCAACGCCATCGCCGCAAGGCACACCGCGCCCCAGCGCATCGGCGGCCGGCTCTTCTTCATGTCATGCATTTGCTGCCCGGTTCTCTAGGATGAAGCTCGCTTGCAGCGGCTCATGATGGAGAGCCTTGATGTCGCTGCTGCGTACGGTTACCTAGACGCGTGGCGTACGCAACGACTGCGGTTTGTCATAAAAACTTCATCAAGAAAAAAGGCCTCCCAGGGGAGAGGCCTTGAACCGGCGTTGATGCGCCACGCCTGGGTTGCCGCTGACCCGCCGGTGCGGTAGCCTCCCGGCTCCAACACTGCCAGGAGCCTCACGATGCCCACTCGCTTGTTTCTTTCCGCTGGCGCCGCCGTCGCAGCCACCGCCCTGATCGTCGGTTGCAGTGCCATGGGTTCATCGAGCGGCAAGTCGATGAGCTTCTTCATCACGAGCGCCAACCCGGGCAAGGGCGGCGACCTCGGCGGCCTGGCCGGCGCCGACCGCTTCTGCCAGTCGCTCGCCACGAGCGCCGGGGCGGGCAACAAGACGTGGCGTGCTTATCTGAGCACCGTCGCGGCCAACGGGCAGCCGGCGGTCAATGCGCGCGACCGGATCGGCACCGGCCCGTGGACCAATGCCAAGGGCGTTGTCGTCGCCACCAGCGTGGCCGACCTGCACAGCGCCAACGCCAAGGTCGGCAAGGACACCTCACTGACCGAGAAGGGCGAGGTTGTCTCCGGCTTCGGCGATCCGGTCAACCGCCACGACATCCTCACCGGCTCGCGCCCTGACGGCACCGTGGCCGTGCCCGATTCCGGCAAGGACACCACCTGCGGCAACTGGACCCGAAGCGACGGCGGCTCCGCCATCGTGGGTCATCACGACCACAAGGGCACCAATCCCGATCCCGTCGCCAATGCCTCGTGGAACTCTTCGCACGGCACGCGCGGCTGCAGCGTCGACCAACTGAAGATGAGCGGCAGCGCCGGGCTGATGTACTGCTTTGCGGCGAACTGACCTG
>CAMLCW010000198.1 GCA_946478645.1 uncultured Variovorax sp. | reverse complement strand
ACGAACACGCCGAAGTCGGTGATCGACTTGATCGGACCCTTGACGCGGTCGCCGCGCTTGGTGTTCTGCGCGAATTCCTGCCACGGGTTGGCCTTGCACTGCTTCATGCCCAGGCTGATGCGGCGCTTGTCTTCGTCGATTTCCAGGACCATGACTTCGACTTCGTCGCCGAGCGAGACGATCTTGTTCGGGGCGATGTTCTTGTTGGTCCAGTCCATTTCGGAGACGTGCACCAGGCCTTCGATGCCAGGCTCGAGTTCGACGAACGCGCCGTAGTCGGCGATGTTCGTGACCTTGCCGAACAGGCGGGTCGACTGCGGGTAGCGGCGCGAAACGCCCATCCACGGGTCGTCGCCCATTTGCTTCAGGCCCAGCGAGACACGGTTCTTCTCGGTGTCGAACTTGAGGATCTTGGCGGTGATTTCCTGGCCGGCCTGAACGACTTCGCTCGGGTGGCGGACACGGCGCCATGCCATGTCGGTGATGTGCAGCAGGCCGTCGATGCCGCCGAGGTCCACGAACGCGCCGTATTCGGTGATGTTCTTGACCACACCGCGCACGACTGCGCCTTCCTTCAGCGTTTCCATCAGCTTGGCGCGCTCTTCGCCCATGCTGGCTTCGACCACGGCACGGCGCGACAGCACGACGTTGTTGCGCTTGCGGTCGAGCTTGATGACCTTGAATTCGAGGGTCTTGTTCTCGTAGGGGGTCAGGTCCTTGATCGGACGCGTGTCGATCAGCGAACCCGGCAGGAACGCGCGGATGCCGTTGACGAGCACCGTGAGGCCGCCCTTGACCTTGCCGCTGGTGGTGCCGGTGACGAAGTCGCCCGATTCGAGCGCCTTCTCGAGCGCGAGCCACGAGGCGAGGCGCTTGGCGGTGTCACGCGACAGGATGGTGTCGCCGTAGCCGTTTTCGACGCTGCCGATGGCAACGGAAACGAAGTCGCCGGCCTGGACTTCGAGTTCGCCCTTGTCGTTCTTGAACTCCTCGATCGGCACATACGCTTCGGACTTGAGGCCGGCGTTGACGACGACGTGGTTGTGCTCGACGCGCACGACTTCGGCCGTGATGACCTCGCCGGTGCGCATTTCAGAACGCTTCAGGGACTCTTCGAACAGATCGGCAAAAGATTCAGACATTGATGGTTCCTTCCGTCAGGCAGGGTTGGCAGGCGCTCATGCGGAATTGCGTGCGGCTGCGCTGGGGTCTGTAGACGGCGGTTGTTGGGCGGTGGCCCGGTTGGTTGAACAACCCGGCAGGCCAGTGCGCTGTCGCGCGAGAAGAGCCTGCCGGAGCGGTGGGCGCCATCCGGAACCCGGCTGGCGCGAGCCTTTCAAGCGGGCCTGAAAGGTCGTCGGATCCTGTCGCTCAAGCGGACTCGAACGGCTGGACCTGCTGCCACCACGCCAACACCTGGTCGATCGATTGCGCGATGGACAGCTGGGAATTGTCGAGGTGACGGGCATCCTGCGCCGGCTTCAGAGGGGCCACGCTGCGGGACGAATCCCTGGCGTCGCGCGCCTCCAGGTCGGAGCGAAGACTGTCGAGTGTAGCCGAAATACCCTTTGAAATCAATTGCTTATGCCGCCGCTCGGCGCGCTCGGCGGCACTGGCGGTGAGAAACACCTTGAGCGCGGCGCCGGGGAAGATCACCGTGCCCATGTCGCGCCCGTCCGCCACCAGGCCCGGCAGCTGCCGGAAGCGCTGCTGCAGGCCCAGCAGTGCCTCGCGCACGGCGGGCAGGGCAGAGACGCGCGAGGCGTCCATGCCCGCGGCCTCGGTGCGGATCTCGTCGCTCACGTCTTCGCCATCGAGCAGCACCTTGCCCTCGGTGAAGTGCAGCGGCAGGGCGGCAGCAAGGGCCGCGATGCGCGCCTCTTGCTGCGGCTCGGCCTCGAGGCCGGCGCGCCGCATGGCGAGGCCGGTCACGCGGTAGAGCGACCCCGAATCGAGGTAGTGGTAGCCCAGCAGGCGCGCGACCTCGGCCGCGAGCGTGCCCTTGCCCGACGCCGTAGGGCCGTCGATGCAGATCACCGGGATCTCGGCGGCCCGCGCGACCGAGAACAGGGTCTCGAAGTAGTCGGGGAAGGTCTTCGCGACGCAGTGCGGCTCGAGGATGCGGACCGGCAGCCCCGCTGGATTGAACGCCGCGAGCGAGAAGCACATCGCCATGCGGTGGTCGTCGTACGTGCGGATGCTCGCCGGCCGCCAGCCGGCCGCGGCGAGCGGATGCACGCGGATGAAGTCGGGACCGGACTCGACGGTGGCGCCGAGCTTCTGCAGCTCGTTGGCCATGGCGTCGATGCGGTCGGTCTCCTTGACCCGCCAGCTTGCGATGTTGCGCAGCGTGCTCGGGCCGTCGGCGTAGAGCGCCATCACCGCGAGCGTCATGGCCGCGTCGGGGATGTGGTTCGCGTCGAGGTCGATGGCCTTGAGCGGCCAGGCGCCGCGCCGGACCTCGAGCCAGTTCGGCCCGGTGTCGACCTGCGCGCCCATCTGGCGCGCGGCGTCGATGAAACGGATGTCGCCCTGGATCGAGTCGGCGCCTACGCCCTCGATGCGGATGCCGCCGGTGCCGGCGTCGCCCGTGGCGATCGCGCCGAGCCCGATGAAATAGCTGGCCGACGAGGCGTCGGCCTCGACGTGGATGTCGCCGGGCGAGCGGTAGCTGCTGCCCGCGGGGATCGTGAAGCGTTCCCAGTTCTCGCGCTGCACCGCGATGCCGAAGCGTGCGAGCAGGTTCAGCGTGATCTCGATGTAGGGTTTCGAAATGAGCTCGCCGACGACTTCGATCACGACATCGCGTTCCGCCGCCAGCGGGAGGGCGAGCAGCAGCGCCGTGAGGAACTGGCTCGACACGTCGCCGCGCACGCGGATCGGCGCATCGAGCACCAGCGCACCGCGGTCGACCGGGTGGATGCGCAGCGGCGGGTAGCCGGGATTGCCGAGGTAGTCGATGCGGCAGCCGAGCTGGGTCAGCGCATCGACGAGGTCGCCGATCGGCCGCTCGTGCATGCGCGGCACGCCGCTGAGTTCGAAATCGCCGCCGAGCAGCGCCAGCGCTGCGGTCAACGGCCGCATCGCGGTGCCCGCGTTGCCGAGGAAGAGCGACAACAGCGCGCCGCCGGGCTGGAACCGGCCGCCGATGCCGGTGATGCGCAGCGCGGTGCCCGAGGACTCGATGCCGCAGCCGAGCGCGCGCAGCGCATCGAGCATCACGCGGGTGTCGTCGGAGTCGAGCAGGTCGTGCACGGTGGTGGTGCCGTTCGCCAGCGCAGCGAGCAGCAGCACGCGGTTCGAGATGCTCTTGGAGCCCGGCAGCCGCACCGTGCCGGCGGCCGCCACGAGCGGGGGAAGGTCGAGGAAGGAGGTGGAGAACATGTCAGTGCTCGCTGTCCGGCTGCCATGCCGCCCGGGCCTTGCTGGCCGCTGCAATGGCCTGCTCCAGTGCCGGTGCGTCCGCCGCTGCCATCAGCGCCTCGAGGTCGAGCAGCGCCTGGCGGAAGGCCTGCGACTGCTGCAGCACCTGTTCGCGGTTGGCGAGCAGCACATCGCGCCACATGACCGGGTCGCTGGCCGCGATGCGTGAGAAATCGCGGAAGCCGGGGCCGGCAAGGCTCAGGAAGCGCTCGCCCTGCGGCTGGCCGACCAGCGCGTTGGTATAGGCGAAGGCCAGCAGGTGCGGCAGGTGGCTCACGGCCGCGAAGGCGCTGTCGTGCTCTTCATGGCTCATGGTGAGCACATGGGCGCCGATGCCGCTCCAGAGCTGCGAGGCCCGCTGGACGTTCGAGCGCAGCGTGGCCTTGACCGGCGTCAGCACCACCTTGCGGCCGGTGAAGAGCGAGGCCTCGGCATGTTCGACGCCCGACACTTCCTTGCCGGCGATCGGATGCGCCGGGACGAAGTTCGCGAAGTGGTTCTGCAGGCCGTGCCGCGCGGCCTCGATCACGTCGCCTTTGGTCGAGCCGACGTCCATGATGAGCGTGTCGCTCGAGATGCCGTGGCGGATGGCTTTGAAGGTGGCTTCGGATGCGGCCACCGGCACCGCCAGCAGCACGAGGCCGGAGCCCGACACCGCCAGCAGCGCCGACGGCGCGGCCACGTCGATCACGCCGAGCTGGCGTGCCCGTTCGGTGGTCGAGGGCGACTTGCTGTAGCCCACCACGCGCTTCACCAGCCGTGCGCGCTTGAGCGCGAGCGCGAACGAGCCGCCGATGAGCCCGCAGCCGATCAATCCCAGTTGCTCGAACATGGTGCGTGTCCGATCAGGCTTTGACGGGATAGGCGCCGAGCACCTTGTAGAAAGCGCAGAGGCCACGAAGCTCGGCCAGCGCCGCCGCCACGTTGGGCTGCGAAGGATGACCGTCGAGGTCGATGTAGAAGTAGTACTCCCACTGGCCGGTTCGCGCAGGCCGCGACTCGAAGCGGGTCATCGAGACGTTGTTGACCTTGAGCGGCACGAGCAGGTCGTGCACGGCGCCCGGGCGGTTGGGCACCGAGACGATCAGGCTCGTGCAGTCGCGTCCCGACGCGGGCGGCATCGCGAGCGTCTGCGGCAGGCAGATCACCGCGAAGCGGGTGCGGTTGTACGAGTCGTCCTGGATGGCGTGCGCCACGATGTGCAGGCCGAAGCGCGTGGCCGCGCGTTCGCCAGCCAGCGAGGCCCACGCCGGGTTCGATGCGGCGAGCCGGGCGCCTTCGGCGTTGCTAGAGACGGCGCGCCGTTCGGCGTTGGGCAGGTGCTTCGAGAGCCAGGTCTGGCACTGGGCGAGTGCCTGCGGATGGGCCAGCACGGCCTCGACGCCCTCGAGCGTGTTGCTGCTGCGCAGCAGGTGGTGGCGCACGAGCAGGCTGACTTCGCCGACCACGTGCGTGGGCGAATGCAGGAACAGGTCGAGCGAGCGCGTGACCACGCCTTCGGTCGAGTTCTCGACGCCGACCACGCCGTACTGGGCGCTGCCCGCGGCCGTGGCGTGGAACACCTCGTCGAAGCTGGCGCAATAGACCAGGTCGGCGGCACCGCCGAAGTATTCGATCGCGGCCTGTTCGGTGAAGGTGCCCTCGGGCCCGAGCACGGCCACGCGCTGCGGCGATTCGAGCGCCAGGCAGGCCGACATGATCTCGCGCCAGATGGCGGCGACGTGCAGGTCCTTGAGCGGGCCGCCGTTGCTCTTCTGCATCTTCTCGATGACCTGCGCCACGCGGTCGGGGCGGAAGAACGGCGTGCCTTCGCGCTTCTTGACTTCGCCGACCTGCTCGGCCACGTGGGCACGCTCGTTGAGCAGGGCGAGCAGTTGCTGGTCGAGCGAATCGATCTGCACACGCAGATCGGCCAGGCTGTCGGAATTTTGGGGGGAGGAGGGCGGTGTGGGTGCGGAAGCGGTCATCGTGGCGAGCAGCGGCTGGGCATGCGCCTAGGCATGCGATCGCTCGAATTCTCGCATGTAGCCCACGAGTGCCTGCACGCCCTCGATCGGCATCGCGTTGTAGATGCTCGCGCGCATGCCGCCCACCGACTTGTGGCCCTTGAGCTGCAGCAGGCCCGCTTCGCGCGCGCCGGCGAGGAAAGCGTCGTTGCGGCTTTCGTCCTGCAGGAAGAACGGCACGTTCATGCGCGAGCGGCAGCCCGGGTCGATCCTGTTGACGTAGAAAGAGGAAGCGTCGATGAAATCGTAGAGCAGCTTCGCCTTGGCGATGTTGCGCTGCTCCATGGCGGCCACGCCGCTCAGCGTGCCTTCGGTCTGCTGCAGCAGCCACTGGAACGTGAGTCCAGCCATGTAGATGCCCCAGGTCGGCGGGGTGTTGTACATGGACTTGTTGTCGGCCACGGTCTTGTAGTTGAACGCGCTCGGGCAGATCTCGAGCGCGCGGCCCAGCAGGTCGTCGCGCACGATCACGAGCGTGAGCCCGGCCGGACCGAGGTTCTTCTGCGCGCCGCCGAAGGCGAGGCCGACGCGGCGCCAGTCGACGCTGCGCGACGCCACGTGCGACGAGAAGTCGATCACCAGCGGCGCGCTGCTGCCGAGCGCTGCGAGATCGGGCAGCTCGTGGAATTCGATGCCGTTGATGGTCTCGTTGGTGCAGACATGCACGTACGAGGCGTCCTTGCCGAGTTGCCAGGTGGCGGGATCGGGCAGGCGCGTGTGGTGGTCTTCAGCGTTGCTGGCCGCGATGTGCGCGGTGCAATAGCGCTGGGCTTCCTTCTGGGACTTGATGCTCCAGCTGCCCGTGATGACGAAGTCGGCGCTGGTGCCGCGCGACAGGTTCATCGGCACGATGGCGTTCTCGCCGAGACCGCCGCCCTGCATGAACAGGATGTGGAAGTGTTCGGGCACCGCCAGCAGCGTGCGGATGTCGGCTTCGGCCTGCGTGCAGATCGCGCCGAATTCCTTGCCGCGATGGCTCATCTCCATCACGCTCATTCCGCTGCCCTGCCAGTCGAGCATGTCGGCGGCAGCGCGTTGCAGCACCGCCTCCGGCATGGCGGCCGGGCCCGCCGAGAAGTTGTACGGGCGCGTGGCGGCTGGCGTGGGCTGCTGCTGCTGGGGTGTCACGTCACTTCTTGTTGTTGTTGGAAGAAGACTTGGCCGGGGCCTTGGCAGGTGCAGCGCCCTGCGAGCCGCCGCCCGTGGGGGCGCCGAGTGCCTTGGCCACGTTCTCGTCGAGCGCGCGCATCTTGGGTTCGATGGTGGCGCGGGTTTCGGTCACGAGCTTCTCGGTGAGCGCGGTCTGCATCTTCGGATTGAGATCCTGGTACTTCTTGCTGAGCGGCGAGTTGATCCAGGCCAGCAGCTGCTTGAGCTCGTCTTCGCTGAAGTTCTGCTCGAGGATCGGGGTCAGGGCGCCCGGTGCGAGCTGCACGGCCTTGTCGCGCACGATCGGGTACGACTCGTCGAAGTACTTCTTGAGCTCGGCGTCGGCGGCCTTGGCGGCGGCTTCGCGCTTGGCCTCGGGCACTTGCGTCTGCAGGTACTGCGAGCCGGCCTGCGCGATGGGCGCGCTCGACTGCTCGATCAGGCCGCGCGCAAGCGATTCGATGCCGGGGCGCTGCACGTCGATGAACTGCTTGATGAGCGCGGCCTTGTCTTGGGCCATGGCGGCCATCGAGCTACCGGCGAGTGCGACAGTCAGAAGTGCGAGCTTGTATTTTTTCACTGAGGGTTCTCCGTTGAAGATGTGGAAGTATCGTCCGCGCCCGGCTCGGTATCGCCGTTTGCGTCGTTCTCGACGATACGCTGTAGCCCGCTGAGTTTTGCGCCTTCGTCGAGGCCGATCAGCGTCACGCCCTGTGTTGCGCGACCTAGTTCACGAATTTCTGAAACACGTGTACGAACGAGAACACCCTTGTCGGTGATGAGCATGATCTCGTCGTCGGCATGCACGAGCGTGGCGGCAACGACCTTGCCGTTGCGCTCACTCTGTTGAATCGCAATCATGCCTTTGGTTCCCCGGCCATGGCGCGTGTACTCGGTAATGCTTGTGCGTTTCCCGTAACCATTTTCGGTGGCCGTCAGCACGCTCTGCTGCTCGTCCTCGGCCACCAGCATCGCGATCACGCCCTGGCCCGGCTCGAGCGACATGCCGCGCACGCCGCGCGCATTGCGGCCCAGCGGACGCACGTCTTCCTCGTCGAAGCGCACGGCCTTGCCGCCGTCGCTGAACAGCATCACGTCGTGCTTGCCGTCGGTCAGCGCGGCGCCGATGAGGTAGTCGCCCTCGTCGAGGTTCACCGCGATGATGCCGCCCTTGCGCGGATTGCTGAACTCGTCGAGCGTGGTCTTCTTGACCGTGCCCATCGAGGTCGCCATGAAGACGTACTGGTCGGCCGGGAAGTTGCGCTTCTCGCCGGTGAGCGCGAGCGCCACGTTGATCTTCTCGCCTTCCTGCAGCGGGAACATGTTGACGATGGGACGCCCGCGCGACCCGCGCGATCCCGCCGGCACTTCCCACACCTTGAGCCAGTACAGGCGGCCGCGGTTGGAGAAGCACAGGATGTAGTCGTGCGTGTTGGCGATGAAGAGCTGGTCGATCCAGTCGTCTTCCTTGGTGACGGTGGCCTGCTTGCCGCGGCCGCCGCGCTTCTGGGCGCGGTATTCGTTGAGCGGCTGGCTCTTGATATAGCCGCTGTGCGAGAGCGTGACCACCATGTCGGTGGGCGTGATCAGGTCTTCGGTCGAAAGGTCGTAGGCGCTGTGCTCGACCAGGCTGCGGCGCGCGCCGAGCTTCGACTGGCCGAACTCCTGCTTGATGGCGCCGAGTTCTTCACCAATGATCACCGAGACCCGCTCGGGCTTGGCCAGGATGTCGAGCAGGTCGTCGATCTCGGCCATCACGTCCTTGTACTCGGCCACGATCTTGTCCTGTTCGAGCCCGGTCAGGCGCTGCAGGCGCATCTGCAGAATTTCTTGCGCCTGGGTTTCCGACAGGCGGTAGAGGCCGTCGCCGCCCATGCCGAACTCGCGCTCCAGGCCTTCAGGGCGGTAGTCGTCGGCGTTGATCACGCCGCCGTCGGCCCGCGTGCGCGTGAGCATCTCGCGCACCAGCTTGCTGTCCCAACTGCGGCTCATGAGCTCGGCCTTGGCCACCGGCGGGGTGGGGGCGTTGCGGATGATCGAGATGAACTCGTCGATGTTGGCGAGCGCCACCGCCAGGCCCTCGAGCACATGGCCGCGCTCGCGCGCCTTGCGCAGCGTGAAGACGGTGCGCCGCGTGACCACTTCGCGGCGGTGCTGCAGGAAGACCTCGATCAGGTCCTTGAGGTTGCAGAGCTTGGGCTGCCCGTCGACCAGCGCCACCATGTTGATGCCGAAGGTGTCCTGCAACTGCGTCTGCTTGTACAGGTTGTTCAGCACCACCTCGGGCACTTCGCCGCGCTTGAGCTCGATCACCAGGCGCATGCCCGACTTGTCGGACTCGTCCTGGATGTGGCTGATGCCCTCGATCTTCTTCTCGTGCACCAGCTCGGCCATGCGCTCCTGCAGCGTCTTCTTGTTGACCTGGTAGGGAAGCTCGTCGACGATGATCGCCTGGCGCTGGCCGCGGTCGATGTCCTCGAAGTGGCACCGGGCGCGCATCACGACCTTGCCGCGGCCGGTGCGGTAGCCGTCGCGCACGCCGTTGATGCCGTAGATGATGCCGGCGGTGGGGAAGTCGGGCGCCGGCACGATCTCCATCAGCTCGTCGATGCTCGCCTGCGGATGGCGCAGCAGGTGCAGGCAGGCGTCGACCACCTCATTGAGGTTGTGCGGCGGAATATTGGTGGCCATGCCGACCGCAATACCGCCGGAGCCATTCACCAGCAAATTCGGCAGCTTGCTCGGCAGAACCTTCGGCTCTTTTTCGGAGCCGTCGTAATTGTCCTGAAAATCGACCGTTTCCTTGTCGATATCGGACAACATTTCGTGCGCAATTTTGGCCAGCCGGATTTCCGTATACCGCATTGCGGCCGCGTTGTCTCCGTCGACGGACCCGAAGTTGCCCTGGCCGTCCACCAGCATGTGGCGCATGGAGAAGTCCTGCGCCA
>CAMLCW010000197.1 GCA_946478645.1 uncultured Variovorax sp. | reverse complement strand
CGCGCAGGTAGTAGAAGGCGCCGATCAGCGACATGACCACCGCGAACACCGCCAGGCCGATGTAGATCGCCTGGCCCGAGGCGATGAGCGCCTGCAGCACCGCGAGCTTCGCGTAGAAGCCGACCAGCGGCGGCAGGCCCGCGAGCGAGAACATCGCCACGGCCATGACGCCGGCATAAAGTGGGCTGCGCTGGTTCAGGCCCGCGAGGTCGGTGATCTCCTCGCTCTCGAAGCCTTCGCGCGCCAAGAGCAGGATGATGCCGAAGCTCGCGAGCGTGGTCAGCACGTAGGTCACGATGTAGAACATCGAGGCGCTGTACGCGAACTGCGCGTTGTAGGTGTTGCCGTTGACCACGCCGGCCACCAGGCCGAGCAGCATGAAGCCCATCTGCGCAATGGTCGAATAGGCCAGCATGCGCTTGAGATTGGTCTGCGCGATCGCGGCCAGGTTGCCGATCACGAGCGACGCGATGGCCAGCACGGCCAGCATCTGCTGCCAGTCGAACGCGAGCGGCAGCAGGCCTTCGACCAGCAGGCGGATGATGATCGCGAAGGCGGCGAGCTCGGGCGCCGCACCGATCAGCAGCGTGACGGCCGTCGGCGCGCCCTGGTAGACGTCGGGCACCCACATGTGGAACGGCGCCGCGCCGACCTTGAAGGCCAGGCCCGCGACGATGAACACCAGGCCGAACACCAGCACCTGGTGGTTGACCTTGCCGCTCGCGATGATCTTGAACACCTCGTTGACGTCGAGCGAGCCGGTCGCGCCGTACATCATCGACAGGCCGTACAGCAGGAAGCCGCTGGCCATGGCGCCGAGCACGAAGTACTTCATGGCCGCCTCGCTGGCCACCGCGTTGTCGCGGCGCAACGCCACCAGCGCATAGCTCGACAAGGTGAGCAGTTCGAGGCCGAGGTAGATCAGCAGGAAGTTGCTGCCCGAGATCATCACGAACATGCCCAGCAGCGCGAACATGCTGATGGTGAACAGCTCGCCGCCGCGCAGCATCTCGCGGTCGGCCGCATACGGGCGGCCATAGACCAGCGTGACCATCAGCGCCAGCGTGGCGAAGCACTTGAGCCAGTTGCCCATCGGGTCGCTCACGACCATGCCGCCGAAGCCATAGACAGTCTTGCCGTCGTTGGCTGCGAGGCCGGTCAGCACCGCCACCACGGCGAGCGTGAGCAGCGTGAGCACATAGGTGCGCGTGCGGCGCGCGCCGGTCGTCGACAGGTCGACCAGCGCAATGATGCAGGCCATGACCAGCAGCACGATTTCGGGGTAGATCGCGACCCAGCTGAGTTTGTCAATCATCTCGTTCTCTTGTTCAGCGTGGCATCAAGGCAATTTCGACACGGCCACGTGGCGCAGCAGTTCGACCACGGACGCGTCCATCGCGTCGGTGAATGGCTTCGGATAGAGGCCCATCCACAGTACCGCGATCGCCAGCAGCGAGAGCATCAGGAACTCGCGGCCATTGATGTCGGTGAGCTCCTTGACGTGGTCGTTGCCGACCGGGCCGAGGTACACGCGCTTGTACATCCACAGCGTGTAGGCCGCGCCGAAGATCAGCGCGGTGGCGGCCGCCAGGCCGATCCAGAAGTTGAACTTGACCGCGCCGAGGATCACCATCCACTCGCCCACGAAACCGGCCGTGCCCGGCAGGCCGCAGTTGGCCATGGCGAACAGCAGCGCGAAGGCCGCGAACCTGGGCATGGTGTTGACCACGCCGCCGTAGTCGGCGATCTGGCGCGAATGCACGCGGTCGTACAGCACGCCGATGCCCAGGAACATCGCGCCCGAGACGAAGCCGTGCGCGATCATCTGCACGATGCCGCCCGACACGCCGAGTTCATTGAAGATGAAGAAGCCGAGCGTGACGAAGCCCATGTGCGCGACCGACGAATAGGCCACGAGCTTCTTCATGTCCTGCTGCACCAGTGCCACCAGGCCGACGTAGATCACCGCGATCAGCGACAGCGCGATCATGAGCCAGGCCCATTCGTGCGAGGCGTCGGGGGCGATCGGCATCGAGAAGCGCAGGAAGCCGTAGGCGCCGAGCTTCAGCATGATCGCCGCCAGCACGGCCGAGCCGCCCGTGGGGGCCTCGACGTGCACGTCGGGCAGCCAGGTGTGGACCGGCCACATCGGCACCTTGACGGCGAACGCCGCGAAGAAGGCGAAGAACAGGAAGGTCTGCGCGGTGCCGTCGAGCGGCAGCTTGTGCCACGCGAGGATGTCGAAGCTGCCGCCCGAGGTGTTGTACAGGTAGACCAGCGCCACCAGCATCAGGAGCGAGCCGAGCAGCGTGTAGAGGAAGAACTTGAACGCCGCGTAGATCTTGTTCGGGCCGCCCCAGATGCCGATGATCAGGTACATCGGGATCAGCGTGGCTTCGAAGAACACGTAGAACAGGATGCCGTCGAGCGCGGCGAAGACGCCGATCATCAGGCCCGACAGGATCAGGAACGCGCCCATGTACTGGTTGACGCGCTCGGTGATGACTTCCCAGGCCGAGATCACCACCACCACGGTGATGAACGAGGTCAGCAGCACCATCCACAGCGAGAGGCCGTCCACGCCCAGGTGGTAGTTGACGTTGAAGCGCGAGATCCAGCTCGCCTTCTCGACGAACTGCATCGCGGCAGTGCCGTTCTCGAAGCCGGTGAAGATCGGCACGGTCACCAGGAAGCTCGCGATGGCGCCGACGAGCGCGGCCCAGCGCACGCCCCGGGCGTTTTCGTCGCGGCCGAACGCCAGCAGCGCGGTGCCGAATGCGATCGGCACCCAGATGGCAAGGCTCAACAAACCCATTTTTCTTTTTCTCCAGCGCTTGGACTCAGCGTTTGAACCAGACGAAGTACGTCATCAGGATGAAGATGCCGAGCAGCATCGCGAAGGCGTAGTGATAGATGAAGCCCGACTGAAGCCAGCGCACCACGCCGGAGATGCGGCCGATGAGCTTCCACGAGCCGTTGACCACCGCGCCGTCGATCAGCGCCTGGTCGCCGCCCTTCCAGAGGCCGGTGCCGAGCGCACGCGCGCCGCGCGCCACGATGTTCTCGTTGATCCAGTCGAGGTAGTACTTGTTCTCGAGCAGGCGGTACACGGGGCCGAAGGCCCGCTTGATCGCCGCCGGCAGCGCCGGGTTGACCATGTACATGTAGAACGAGAGCACCACGCCCGCGAGCGCGAGCCAGAACGGCGCGGTTTGCAGGCCGTGCAGGGCCATCGCCAGCGGCCCGTGGAAGGCTTCGCCGAGTTCCTTCATCGCATGGTGCTTCGTGGCATCCACGAAGATCGCGTCCTTGAAGAAATCGCCGTGCAGCATCGGCTCGATCGTGAAGTAGCCGATCACGACCGACGGGATGGCCAGCAGCACCAGCGGCAGCCAGACCACCATCGGCGATTCGTGCGGCTTGTGGTCGTGGTGGCCATGGCCGTGGTCGTCGCCATGCGCAGCGTGGTCGTCATGGTGCGCATCGGGGTTCTGGTCGTAGCGCTCCTTGCCGTGGAACACCAGGAAGTACATGCGGAACGAGTAGAACGCCGTCACGAACACACCGGCCAGCACGGCCCAGTACGCGAACTGCGCACCCCAGAGATGGCTTTCCTTGACCGCCTCGATGATGCTGTCCTTCGAGTAGAAGCCCGAGAACAGCGGCGTGCCGATGAGCGCGAGCGAGCCCAGCAGCGAGGTGATCCAGGTGATCGGCATGTACTTGCGCACGCCGCCCATCCAGCGGATGTCCTGGTTGTGGTGCATGCCGATGATCACCGAGCCCGCGCCGAGGAACAGCAGCGCCTTGAAGAAGGCGTGCGTCATCAGGTGGAACACCGCCACCGAGTACGCCGAGGCGCCGAGCGCCACCGTCATGTAGCCGAGCTGCGAGAGCGTGGAATACGCGACCACGCGCTTGATGTCGTTCTGGATGATGCCCAGGAAGCCCATGAACAGCGCCGTGATCGCGCCGATCACGAGGATGAACGACAGCGCCGTGTCGCTGAGCTCGAACAGCGGCGACATGCGCGCGACCATGAAGATGCCCGCGGTCACCATGGTGGCCGCGTGGATCAGGGCCGAAATGGGGGTCGGGCCTTCCATCGAGTCGGGCAGCCAGACGTGCAGCGGGAACTGCGCGCTCTTGCCCATCGCGCCGATGAACAGGCAGATGCAGATCACCGTGACGAGCATCCACTCGGTGCCCGGGAAGGTGATGCCGGCCAGCGTATCGGCCTTGGCGAAGGCTTCGCCGTAGTTCAGCGTGCCGGCGTAGGCTGCGATCAGGCCGATGCCGAGGATGAAGCCGAAGTCGCCCACGCGGTTGACCAGGAAGGCCTTCATGTTCGCGAAGATCGCGGTCGGCCGGTTGAACCAGAAGCCGATCAGCAGGTACGACACCAGGCCCACCGCCTCCCAGCCGAAGAACAGCTGGAGCATGTTGTTGCTCATGACGAGCATCAGCATCGAGAACGTGAAGAGCGAGATGTAGGCGAAGAAGCGGTTGTAGCCCTCGTCTTCCTCCATGTAGCCGATGGTGTAGATGTGCACCATCAGCGAGACGAAGGTCACGACGCACATCATCATGGCGGTGAGGCCGTCGACGAGGAAGCCGACTTCCATCCGCAGGCCGCCGACGGTCATCCATTCGTAGATGGTCTCGTTGAAGCGGGCGCCGTCGACGATGACCGACTTCAGCGTCATGGCCGAGATCACGAACGCGACGAGCACGCCGAGGATCGTCAGCGAATGCGTGACCTTGCGGCCGATGTGGTTGCCGGCGAATTGGGTGCCGAACAGGCCCGCGAGGACCGCGCCGACCAGGGGTGCCAGCGGAACGGCCAGCAGCGTGGATGCAGAGAGGGTTGCGCTCATGGTGAGTTCTTGTCGTTATCCCTTGAGCGTGTTGAGCTCATCGACGTTGATGTTGGACTTGTTGCGGAACAACAGGACCAGCAGCGCCAGGCCGATGGCCGACTCGGCCGCCGCCACCGTGAGGATGAAGAACACGAAGATCTGGCCGTGCATGTCGCCCAGGAAGTACGAGAACGCCACGAAGTTCATGTTGACCGCGAGCAGCATCAGCTCGATCGCCATCAGCAGCACGATCAGGTTCTTGCGGTTCAGGAAGATGCCGATCACCGACAGCGCGAAGAGCATCGCGCCGAGCGAGAGAAAGTGTCCGAGCGTGAGCGTCATGCCTTGTTTTCCTTTGCGGGCGCCGCAGCAGCTTCAGCGGGTGCTTCCACCACGGGCTCGGCCGCGCGCGTGGGCGCCATCTGCACGATGCGCACGCGGTCGCGCGCCTTCACGCGAACCTGGTCGGCCGGGTTGACGTACTTGCTGTCCTTGCGGGTGCGCAGCGTCAGGGCAATGGCGGCCACGATGGCCACGAGCAGGATCACGGCGGCGATCTCGAGCGGGTACAGGTACTCCGAATACAGCAGCTTGCCGAGTTCGAGCGTGTTCGAGCTGTTGGCCGCCGCCTCGGTCGCCGCGCGCGGCGCTTCCGACAGGCGGAAGCCGCCCATCAGCACCGCGGCCATCTCGAGCGCGATCAGCGCGCCCACGCCGGCGGCGAGCGGGAAGTGCTTCCAGAAGCCCTGCCGCAGCCCGTCCATGTTGATGTCGAGCATCATCACGACGAACAGGAACAGCACCATCACCGCCCCGACGTAGACGAGCACGAGCGAAATCGCGAGGAACTCGGCACGCAGCAAGAGCCAGATGGCCGAGGCCTGGAAGAAGGCCAGCACCAGGTACAGCGCGGCGTACACGGGGTTGCGTGCGGTGATGACGCGGAACGCCGCGAACAGCAGCACCGCGGCAAACAGATAGAACAGACCGGTCTTGACGTCCATTGGATTCGGAGGGGTACGGGGTTCGGGCCGATCGGATCAGCGGTACTTGGCGTCGGCCGCCTTGTTCGCCGCGATTTCTTTTTCGTAGCGATCACCCACCGCCAGGAGCATGTCCTTGGTGAAGTACAGGTCGCCGCGCTTTTCGCCGTGGTATTCGAAGATGTGGGTCTCGACGATCGAGTCGACCGGGCAGCTCTCTTCGCAGAAGCCGCAGAAGATGCACTTGGTCAGGTCGATGTCGTAGCGCGTGGTGCGGCGCGAGCCGTCGTCGCGCACGTCGGATTCGATCGTGATCGCGAGCGCGGGGCACACGGCCTCGCAGAGCTTGCAGGCGATGCAGCGTTCTTCGCCGTTCTCGTAGCGGCGCAGCGCATGCAGGCCGCGGAAGCGCGGCGACAGCGGCGTCTTCTCTTCGGGGAACTGCACGGTGATCTTGCGCGAGAAGGCGTACTTGCCCGTGATCGCCAGGCCCTTGAACAACTCGATCAGCATGAAGCTGCTCAGGAAGTCCTTGAGCGAGAACGGTGCGGACGCGGTGGTGGTTGCGGTGTGCGCAGACATGATGTTGGCGCTTCCAGTTATTTCCAGATATTGAACGGGGTCTGCATCCAGGCGCCGACGACCACCAGCCACACGAGCGTGACCGGGATGAAGATCTTCCAGCCGAGCCGCATGATCTGGTCATAGCGGAAGCGCGGGAAGGTCGAGCGGACCCACAGGAACATGGTGACCACGCAGAAGGTCTTGATGCCGAGCCAGATCCAGCCCGGGATGAACGCAAGGAACTCGAAGGGCGGCAGCCATCCGCCGAGGAACAGCACCACGCACAGGATCGAGACCAGCCACATGTTGGCGTACTCGGCCAGGAAGAACATGGCGAAGCTCATGCCCGAGTACTCGATCATGTGGCCCGCGACGATTTCCGATTCGCCTTCGACCACGTCGAACGGATGGCGGTTGGTTTCGGCCAGGCCCGAGATGAAGTAGACGACGAAGATCGGCAGCAGCGACAGCCAGTTCCACGACAGGAAGCCGATGCCCATGTCGGCGAAGGTGCCCTTGCCCTGCCCCATCACGATGTCGGTCATGTTGAGGCTGGCCGAGACCATCAGCACCACGACGAAGCAGAAGCCCATCGCGATCTCGTAGCTCACCATCTGGGCCGACGCGCGCAGCGCGCCCAGGAAGGCGTACTTCGAGTTCGAGGCCCAGCCCGCGATGATCACGCCGTAGACCTCGAGCGAGGTGATGGCCATCACGAACAGCAGGCCGGCGTTGATGTTGGCCAGCGCCACGTCGGGTCCGAAGGGAATCACGGCCCAGGCGGCGAGCGCCGGCATGATCGTCATGATCGGGCCGAGCAGGAACAGGCCCTTGTTGGCGACCGTCGGAAGGATGATTTCCTTGGTCATCAGCTTGAGCGCGTCGGCGATCGGCTGCAAGAGGCCCAGCGGCCCGATGCGGTTCGGGCCCACGCGGATCTGCGTGAAGCCGATGGCCTTGCGTTCCCACAACGTGAGGTACGCCACGGCGCCCATCAGCGGGATCACGACGACGATGATCTTGATCAGCGTCCAGATAACCGGCCAGGCCACGCTGGTCCACCAGCCGGCCTGGATCAGACCCTGGCCGAAGGCGTGCAATGCGTCGATCATGCCAGGACCTCCTCGGCACGGGCCGGTGCGGCCGATGCACTGCTGCGCGCGTCGGCGGTGAGCTGCAGCGACGGTGCGCGGCGCACGATCGAATCGAGCTGGTAGATGCTTGCGACCACGGGCGCGGGCAGGCCCGCGTCGGCGGCCAGGGGCTTTGCGGCGGTGGCGTTGGCCAGCGCGTCGGCCGGCAGCGCGCCGTTGTCGCCCACCGTGGCAAGCACTTCCGCGGTCGATTCGAACGCGAAGCCCGGCAGGCCGAGCAGGTTCGCGAGCACGCGCAGCACCTTCCAGGCCGGACGCGCCTCGCCCTGCGGCTTGACGACGGCATGGAAGCTCTGCACACGGCCTTCGGCGTTGACGAAGGTGCCCGGCGTTTCGGTGAACGGCGCGATCGGCAGCAGCACGTCGCTGAACTCGAGGTTGGCCTTGAACGGGCTCAGCGTGACGACCATCTGCGCGTTGCCGATGGTGTCGGCGGCCGCGGCACCCGCGGCCGAGTCGAACACGGGTTCGTTGTTGAGCAGCAGCACGGCCTTGAGGCCCGAGCCGGCCGACAGCATGCGCCCGGCATCGAGGCCGCCGTTCTTCGGGAACGCGCCCGCGAGCTGCGCGCCCACGGTGTTGGCCGCTTCGGTCAGGTAGCCGACGGTGGCGCCGGTCTGCGCGCCGATCCAGTTGGCGAGCGCCAGCAGGCTGCTGGCCTGCGCATGGTGCGCGGCCGCGTTGCCGAGCAGGATCGCCTTGCGTTCGCCGCCGAGCAGCGAGGCTGCGATGGCCTTGGCGGTGTCGTCGGGCGCGTTGGCCGGTGCGAGCGGCGCGGTGGCGCCGGTGGTCTCGCCAATGGCGGCAGCAACGCCTGCGAGCACCTCGACCCACTGGCCGGCGTCGACCACGGTGGCCTGCGCCACGGTCATGGCCCAGGCCTCGGGATCGGCCAGCAGATCTTGCGAGGCCAGCACCGACAGCGCGGCGCCCTTGCGCACCGCTTCGCGGATGCGCAGCGCGAACAGCGGATGGTCCTTGCGCAGGTTCGAGCCGATGACGAATGCGCGCTGCAGCTGCGACAGCGATGCGATCGAGGTGCCGAGCCAGCGCACGCCTTCGAATGCCGGGAACTCGGCGTTGCGCAGGCGGTAGTCGATGTTGTCGCTGCCGAGCTCGCGCGTGAGCATGGCCGCGAGCTTGAGCTCCTCGAGCGTGCTGTGCGGGCTCACGAGCGTGCCGATGCTCTGCGCACCGTGGTCGGCCTTGATCTGCTTGAGGCCGTTGGCCACGTATTCGAGCGCGGTCTGCCAGTCGACCTGCTGCCACTGGCCGCCCTGCTTCAGCATGGGCTGCGTGAGGCGTTCGGGACCGTTGAGGCCTTCGTACGAGAAGCGGTCGCGGTCGGCGATCCAGCACTCGTTGACGTCGTCGTTCTCGAGCGGCACCACGCGCATCACGCGGTTGTTCTTGACCTGCACGATCAGGTTCGCGCCGGTCGAATCGTGCGGGCTCACCGACTTGCGGCGCGACAGTTCCCAGGTGCGGGCGCTGTAGCGGAACGGCTTGCTCGTGAGCGCGCCGACCGGGCACAGGTCGATCATGTTGCCCGAGAGCTCGGAGTCCACGGTCTCGCCGAGGATGGTGGTGATCTCGGAATGCTCGCCGCGGTGGATCATGCCGAGCTCCATCACGCCGGCCACTTCCTGGCCGAAGCGGACGCAGCGCGTGCAGTGGATGCAGCGGCTCATTTCTTCCATGCTGATCAGCGGGCCGACGTCCTTGTGGAAGACGACGCGCTTCTCTTCCTCGTAGCGCGAGGAAGAGCCGCCATAGCCCACGGCCAGGTCCTGCAGCTGGCATTCGCCGCCCTGGTCGCAGATCGGGCAGTCGAGCGGATGGTTGATCAGCAGGAACTCCATCACCGACTGCTGCGCCTTGATGGCCTTCTCGCTCTTGGTGCGAACGATCATGCCCTGCGTGACGGGCGTGGCGCAGGCCGGCATCGGCTTGGGCGCCTTCTCCACGTCGACCA
>CAMLCW010000196.1 GCA_946478645.1 uncultured Variovorax sp. | reverse complement strand
GCACCAGGCCGCGCATGATGTTGTAGGCCATCGAGGAGTTCTCGGGCAGGCAGCGCGCGAAGGCCTCGCGGTCGAGCATGAGCACGTCGCACTGGATCTCGGCGCGCACCGTGGCCGAATGCGGCTCGTCGTCGATCAGGCTCATCTCGCCGATGTGGTCGCCGGTGTGCAGCGTCGCGAGGATGACCTCCCGTCCGCGGTTGTCGGCGCTGGTCACGCGCGCACGCCCGGTCAGGATGATGTAGAGCGCATCGGACTTCTTGCCTTGCTCGACGATGATTTCCGCGCGCTTGAATCGCTTCTTGATGATCGTATCCGCAATGCTCGCTGACTGCGAAGGTGTCAGCGAAGCGAACAGCGGAACGCGTCTGAGCAACTCAAGATTGGACAGCATTGACATCGATCGATTCCTGATACGGCACCTGCAGCTCCCATCACGATTGTGAATTGATGGATTACTACAATCGCGCCCATTGAAAACACCGCGCACCCGGTGTTGAACCAGGCGGTGATACTCCCTACTTAAAGGTTACCACCCTGAAAATGTACACGCTGACGCAGCGCAAATCCTAGGTTTTATACACATCACCCTATGTCCGCTTCCCAACACGCCAAGGTCCTGATCCTGGGCTCCGGCCCCGCCGGCTACACCGCAGCGGTCTACGCAGCGCGCGCCAACCTGCAGCCTCTTCTCATCACGGGCATCGCCCAGGGCGGCCAGTTGATGACCACCACCGAGGTCGACAACTGGCCGGCCGACGTGCACGGCGTCCAGGGGCCCGAGCTGATGCAGCGCTTCCTGGAGCATGCCGAGCGCTTCAAGACGCAGATCGTGTTCGACCACATCAACAAGGTCGACCTCGGCAAGCGCCCCTTCACCCTCACGGGGGACAGCGGCACCTACACCTGCGACTCGCTGATCATCGCCACGGGCGCTTCGGCGAAGTACCTGGGCCTGGAGTCGGAGCAGAAGTTCATGGGCCGCGGGGTTTCCGCCTGCGCGACCTGCGATGGATTTTTCTACCGCGAGCAGGAGGTTTGCGTAATCGGCGGCGGCAACACGGCCGTCGAAGAGGCGCTCTACCTCGCCAACATCGCGAGCAAGGTCACGCTGGTGCACCGCCGCGACAAGTTCCGCGCCGAGCCGATCCTCGTCGACAAGGTCAAGGAGAAGGTCGCCGAGGGCAAGATCGAACTCAAGCTGCACAGCGAGCTCGACCAGGTGCTCGGCGACGACTCGGGCGTGACGGGCATCCGCATCAAGAACACGCAGAGCGGCGCGACCGAGCAGATCGATCTCAAGGGCTGCTTCATCGCGATCGGGCATCATCCCAACACCGACATCTTCCAGGGCCAGCTGGACATGAAGGACAACTACATCCTGACGCGCTCCGGCCTGCAGGGCTTCGCCACCATGACCAGCATCCCCGGCGTCTTCGCTGCCGGCGACGTGCAGGACAACGTGTACCGCCAGGCCATCACCAGCGCCGGCACCGGCTGCATGGCCGCGCTCGACGCCCAGCGCTTCCTGGAGCAGGATGGGACGCTCTGAGCGGTGCGCCGCCCAAAAGGGCTATAATCCAAGGCTTTGCCGAATCAGGCCCTCTTTGGGCCTGACGTTTTTTAGGCAAGCCGGGGTACCGCCACCCGTTTCTGGCGAGGTCAAGCTGCAAAACACCTGTATCTGCAATCGCCCTGATTGCGCCGGTGCCAGCTGTTCAAGAAAGAGTGTCCTCATGGCACGCGTATGCGATATCACGGGCAAGGGCCCGATGGTCGGAAACAACGTTTCCCACGCCAACAACAAAACCAAGCGCCGGTTCCTGCCGAACCTGCAATATCGTCGTTTCTGGGTCGAGACTGAAAACCGCTGGGTTCGCCTGCGCGTTTCGAGCGCCGCACTGCGCCTGATCGACAAGAACGGCATCGACGCCGTGCTCGCAGACCTGCGTGCACGCGGCCAAGCTTAAGGAGCTGAATCATGGCAACGAGCAAAGGCGGACGCGAAAAGATCAAGCTGGAATCCACCGCGGGTACCGGCCACTTCTACACGACCAGCAAGAACAAGAAGACGATGCCTGAAAAGATGTCGATCATGAAGTTCGACCCGAAGGCACGCAAGCACGTCGAATACAAGGAAATCAAGCTGAAGTAATTCGGCCCGATTCCCCCGTCCCACGAAGAACCCGCTGCTCACCCAGCGGGTTTTTTGTTGCCTGTCGGATGGGAATGCAGCAGACGCAAAAAAGCCGACCCAAGGTCGGCTTTTTCGAGGGGCAGCGGCGTTAACCGCGCCGCGTGCGATCAGGCATGCGCCGCGCGCAGCCGGGTCGAGAACTCGCGCAAGCCCGCAATCCCGCTCGCTTCGGCCCGATGGCACCAAGCCGCCAAGTCGGCCGCCAGCTGCTCGCGCGACTGCGAGGTGTTGAGCCAGAGCTGGCGCAGCTCTTCGCGCATCGTGACCATCTTGTCGATCACCGGGTGGGCGGCACGCGCCTGAACCAGGTGGGTGCGGGCCGACGGCGGCACCTTGTCGTCGTCGCGGTGGAGCCAGTTCTTGGCCGCCTTCAGCACGGAGATGTCGCCACCCCGGGTTTTGAGCGCCTCGAGTTCGGCCTTGGTGACACGGCGCATTTCACGCGCAAAGCCGGCCATCACTTCGTAGCGGTTGGCGATGACGGCCTCCAGCGTCTTCTCGTCGGCCACCGGGCGGATGTCACCGAGCTGCATCTTCGGCGGCAGCTTCTTGACCTTGGCCCAGCCGATCTTCTGCATCATCTGGATGTAGACCCAACCCATGTCGAACTCGTACTTCTTGACCGAGAACTTGGCCGCGGTGGGATAAGTGTGGTGGTTGTTGTGCAGCTCTTCGCCGCCGATGATCACACCCCACGGGAACACGTTGCGGCTGGCGTCGGGCGCCTCGAAGTTGCGATAGCCCCAGTAGTGGCCGATGCCATTGATGATGCCGGCCGCAGTGATCGGGATCCAGAGCATCTGGACGGCCCAGACCGACAGACCCACCACGCCGAACAGCGCCAGGTTGATCACGAGCATCAGGCCGACACCCTGCCAGCTATAGCGCGAATAGAGGTTGCGCTCGATCCAGTCATCGGGCGTGCCGTGGCCGTAGCGCTCGATCGTGTCCTTGTTCTTGGATTCGGCACGGTACAGCTCGGCGCCGCGCCAGAGCACTTCGTCGATGCCCTTGACCTGCGGGCTGTGGGGATCGTCCTCGGTCTCGCACTTGGCGTGGTGCTTGCGGTGGATGGCTACCCACTGCTTGGTCACCATGCCGGTGCCGAGCCACAGCCACAAACGGAAAAAGTGCGAGGGGATCTGCCCCAGGTCCATGGCCCGATGCGTCTGCGTGCGGTGCAGGAAGATCGTGACCGCGGCGATCGTGATGTGCGTGGTGGCGAGCGTGTACAACACGATCTGCCACCATGTCAGGTCCCACAAGCCGTGTCCGAGCCATTCGATGGCCGCGTTCACAACGGCAGAGTCAGGAATCAACATTGAGTTTGGTGCTCCATGGCCGCACGAAGGTGCCGCCTTTAGTTAGACGCCGATTTTAAGGCGCCAGGGTCAGAACGAGGCCTTTTGTCCTTCCGCAAATGCGCAGAATTACCCTGATTTGGAGTGCAACACCTATTTACGGTTCCATACGGCAGCAAAAAAACCGTCGGTGGCGTGGCGATGAGGCCACAGCCGCAGGTACCGCTGGCCATCGGGCCCGCCGGCACAGAGCCCCTCGCCCCCCTCGACCTTGAGCCCCTGCAGCAGGACGGCGGCGTCCTGCGGCACGAAATCGGGGTTGGCGGCCCCGAAAGCCTCGGCAATGGCCTCGTTTTCCTCGGGCAGCACGCTGCAGGTCGCGTACACCAGCCGGCCGCCCGGTTTCAGCAGGCGGGCCGCGCTCTGCAGGATGGCGGCCTGCTTGGCCGTCAGTTCCTCGACCGATTTCGGTGACTGGCGCCATTTCAGGTCGGGATTGCGGCGCAGCGTGCCCAGCCCCGAGCAGGGTGCATCGACCAGCACGCGGTCGATCTTGCCGGCCAGCCGCTTGATGCGTTCGTCGCGCTCATGGGCGATGGCCGCCGGGTGGACGTTGGACAGCTTGCTGCGGGCCAGCCGCGGCTTGAGCGCGTCGAGCCGATGGGCCGAGGTGTCGAAGGCGTAGAGCCGGCCGGTGCTGCGCATGGTCGCGCCGATCGCCAGGGTCTTGCCGCCCGCGCCGGCGCAGAAGTCGACCACCATCTCGCCGCGCTTGGCGTCGAGCAGCAGCGCCAGCAATTGGGATCCTTCGTCCTGCACCTCGATCGCGCCGCGGGAGAAGGCCTCGAGCTTCGTCAGGGCCGGTTTGCCCTCGATGCGCAGGCCCCACGGCGAGAACGGCGTGGGCTGCGAGGGAACGCCGGCCTTCGCCAGCTCCGTTTTCACATCCGCGCGCTTGTCGACCAGGGCGTTGACCCGCAGGTCGAGCGGCGCCGGCTGCTGCAGGCTCTCGGCGAGCGCCCAGAAGCCGTCGCCGGCCTGCGCCTTGAGCGGCGCGACCAGCCATTCGGGCAGGTTGTGGCGATGGCGCTCGAGCAGGTCGTCGGGCTTGACGGCGTCGCAGTTGTCGAGCCAGCGCTTCTCGACGTCGTTGAGCGCGCTTTTCAGGAAATCGCGCGGGCCGTGGAAGCCCAGGATCGCCATGCGGCGCTCCTTGGGGCCGCTGCCCGAGGGCGCGAGATGGTCGAACAGCAGTTTCTTTCGCAGGACCGTATAGACCGTCTCGGCGAGCGTGGCGCGCTCGCGCGGCCCGAGTTCGCGGTGGTCGCGGAAAAAGCGCGAGACGACCTGGTCGGCGGGATGATCGAATTTCAGGACGAGGCCCACCAGATCGGCGGCGGCCTCCAACAGGGCTTTGGGGTGCATGCCCCGATTGTCTCAGCCGCGCCGGCCCAAAGGCCGGCCGCAGGCGATGGAAAATCGCTGCGCCATTTGGAAAAGGAAAGCCACGCGTGACCCACGACGACCACAACCTGCCCCCGCTGATCGAAACGCCTCCAGGCCGCTACCGCCATTACAAGGGCGGCGAATACGAGGTGCTGGGCACCGTCCGGCACAGCGAGACGCTGGAGCCGATGACCCTTTATCGCGCGCTCTACGGGGCGGGCGGCCTGTGGGTGCGGCCGGCTGCGATGTTCGGCGAGACCATCGAGGTCGACGGTGTCCGGCGGCGCCGCTTCGCCCCCGCCTGATCGCCCGGAAACGTCTCGCGGCGTCTTCAGCCGCAGCGGACGTCGGTCACGCGGCCGCGCGCATCCACATCGAGGTTGAGGCGTGCGCCGTTGAGCTCCATCGTCACCACCTGGCCCGGCTTCAAGGCCCGCACGAGGCCGGCACCGGCGCGCACGCGGGCTGCGGCTTCGAGTTGAGGCGAAAGCTGCTGGCCCACCGCGAAGCGGGCGCCATCGGCGTTGCACTGGAATACCGGTTCGGGTGGCGTTGCGGACGCAGGCGCCGTTGCAGGGCCGGAGGCGGCGCAGGCAGTGAGCAGAATGGCGCCCGCGGCGGACGGCAATAGCGAAAGGGTTTTCAAGTGAGGCTCCCGAAAACCGCGAATATAAACAATCTTTACCAAATGCGTCTTGATGTATCCGCCAGCCATTCGCCGATGGCACGCGGATAGAGCTGGTGCTCCTGGGCCAGGACGCGCTCCGCCAGCGCCGCGGCGGTGTCGCCGGACAGCACCGGCACCACTGCCTGCGCCAGGATCGGGCCGTGGTCGAGTTCGCTGGTGACCTGGTGCACCGTCACGCCCGCCACCTTGCAGCCGGCGTCGATGGCGCGCTGGTGCGTGTTCAGCCCCGGGAACGCCGGGAGCAGCGAGGGGTGGATGTTGACCAGCCGGCCCGCATAGCGATCGACGAAGCCCGGCGTCAGGATGCGCATGAAGCCCGCGAGCACCACCAGCGCCGGCGAATGCGCATCGACCTCGCTGGCCAGTGCCGCATCGAAAGCCTCGCGGCTGGCGAATGACTGGTGCGGCACGACGGCGGTGGCAATGCCGTGCGCCCGGGCCAGTGCGAGCCCGCCCGCCTCGGCCTTGTTGCTGACGACGGCCGCCACGCGGGCGCCAAAGCGCTCGGCCCAGCGGTCGCGTTCCGCGGCGCGCACGATGGCCGCCATGTTGGAGCCGCCGCCGGAGATCAGGATCACGATGTTCTTCATGGGAGGGCGGGATTATCTGTGTTCGCCGCGCGCGGGCCGGCGGGTACAACTTGTCGCCGCGCGGACACCAGTTCACAGCACGACCGTGCTAAAACTCCGGGTTCCGGAGACAGGCCGCCATCGCCGCGATGGCGCCGACCGATCAACACAGCGAGGCACGCATGGATTTGAGCTTCACGCCCGAAGAACAGAAGTTCCGCGAAGAGATTCGCGCCTGGGTCAGGGACAACCTTCCCAAAGAGATTTCGCACAAGGTGCACAACGCGCTCGAACTCACGCGCGACGATCTGCAGGGCTGGGCCAAGATCCTCGGCAAGAAGGGCTGGCTCGGCTACGGCTGGCCGAAGGAATTCGGCGGCCCGGGCTGGACCGCGATCCAGCGCCACCTGTTCGAGGAAGAAACCGCGCTGGCCGGCGCGCCGCGCATCATTCCGTTCGGCCCGGTCATGGTCGCACCCGTCATCATGGCCTTCGGCAATGCCGAGCAGCAAAAGCGCTTCCTGCCCGGCATCGCGAGCGGCGAGGTCTGGTGGAGCCAGGGCTACAGCGAACCGGGCTCGGGCTCGGACCTCGCCTCGGTCAAGACCAAGGCCGAGCGCAAGGGCGACAAGTACATCGTCAACGGCCAGAAGACCTGGACCACGCTGGGCCAGCATGGCGACTGGATGTTCAACCTCGTGCGCACCAGCAGCGAGGGCAAGCCCCAGACCGGCATCAGCTTCCTGCTGCTCGACATGAAGTCGCCCGGCGTGACGGTGCGCCCGATCAAGCTGCTCGACGGCAGCCATGAAGTGAACGAGGTGTTCTTCGACAACGTCGAGGTGCCTGCCGAAAACCTGATCGGCGAGGAGAACAAGGGCTGGACCTACGCCAAGCACCTGCTCTCGCACGAGCGCACCAACATCGCCGACGTGAACCGCGCCAAGCGCGAACTCGAGCGCCTGAAGCGCATCGCGAAGAGCGAAGGCGTCTACGACGACATGCGCTTCCGCGACGAGATCGCGAAGCTCGAGGTCGACATCGTGGCGCTCGAGATGATGGTGCTGCGCGTGCTCTCCGCGGCCACCTCGGGCAAGAACTCGCTCGACGTCGCGGGCCTGCTCAAGATCCGCGGCAGCGAGATCCAGCAGCGCTACAGCGAGCTGATGATGCTGGCGGGCGGCGCCTATTCGCTGCCGCTGATCCGCGAGGCCATGGAGGCCGGCTGGCAGGGCGACTTCCCCGGCGGCAACCCGTCGCTGGCGCCGCTCGCGTCGACCTTCTTCAACATGCGCAAGACCACCATCTACGGCGGCTCGAACGAAGTGCAGCGCAACATCGTCGCCCAGACGGTGCTCGGCTGAGGAGACAAGAACATGGACTTCAATTTCACCGACGACCAGGAACAACTGCGCGACGCCGTTCGCAAGTGGGTCGACAAGGGCTACGACTTCGAGCGCCGCCGCGGCATCGAGGCCAAGGGCGGCTTCTCGCGCGAGGCCTGGGACGAGCTCGCTGAACTGGGCCTCGGCGGCCTCTACATCGCGGAAGATGACGGCGGCCTGGGCATGGGCCCGGTGGCCGGCATGGTGGTGATGGAAGAACTGGGCCGCGGCATCGTGCTGGAGCCCTTCGTGCAGACGCTGATCGCGGGCGCCGTGCTCGGCGGCCACGCGCCTGCAGAGCTCAAGGACAACTGGCTGCCACGCATTGCCGGCGGCCAGGCCATCGTGGTGCTGGCCTACCAGGAGCGCAAGGCGCGCTACCGCCTCGACGTCTGCGAAGCCAAGGCCGTGAAGGCCGGCGACCGCTGGGCGCTGACCGGCGCCAAGAGCGTGGTGCCCGTGGGCGATGAAGCCGACGCCTACATCGTGCCCGCGCAGGCCGACGGCCGCATCGCCCTGTTCCTGGTCGAGCGCAGCGCGAGTGGCGTCGAGGCGCGCGGCTACGGCACGCAAGACGGCAGCCGCGCCGCCGAGGTGGTGTTCGACAAGGCCGACGCCACGCTGATCGCGGCCGATGGCCTGCCGGTGCTCGAATACGCGGTCGATGTCGGCATTGCCGCCACCTGCGCCGAAGCGGTCGGCGTGATGGACAAGACCGTGGCGCTCACGGTCGAGTACATGAACCAGCGCAAACAGTTCGGCGTGGTGATCGCGAGCTTCCAGGCGCTGCGCCACCGTGTGGCCGACATGAAGATGCAGCTCGAGCTCGCGCGCTCGATGAGCTACTACGCCACGCTCAAGCTCGAGGCGCCGGCCGACGAGCGCCGCCAGGCGATGGCGCGCGCCAAGTACCAGCTCGGGGTATCTATGCGCTTCGTGGCCGCCAACGCGGTGCAGCTGCATGGCGGCATCGGGGTGACCGACGAATACATCGGCAGCCACTACTTCCGCAAGCTGACCCAGCTCGAGATGACCTTCGGCGATTCGCTGCACCACCTGGGCGAAGTCTCCGCGCGCATGCAGGACACGGCCGGGGTCTTCGCCTGAACGTGTTTCTCCCCTAGCATCGACGCCCGCCCGCCTTGCGCCGGCGGGCGTTTTCACTTGGAAGCCTGCCAGGAACGAACATGCCATCCCGCCGCACCCTCCTCGCCCTCGGGCTCGTAGCCACCGCCATGCTGACCGCCTGCGCCACCGCGCCCTCGCCTTCGTACGCCGAGCGCCCTCCCATCGTCTTCATGCACGGCAACGGCGACTCGGCCGCGCTGTGGCAGACCACGCTCTGGCGCTTCGAATCGAACGGCTGGCCGCGCGAGCGCCTCTTCGCAGTCGACCAGCCCTACCCGCTCGCGCGCGACGACGACGCCGTGGCGCAGCCGGGCCGCAGCTCGACCACCGACTCGGCCGCCTTTCTCAAGGCCCAGGTCGAGCGGGTGCTGAAGGCCACGGGCGCGGCCAAGGTGGTGCTGATCGGCAATTCGCGCGGCGGCAACACCATTCGCAACTACGTGCAGAACGGCGGCGGCGCGGCCGTGGTGAGCCATGTGGTGCTCGGGGGCAATCCCGCGCACGGCATCTGGGCCGTGAAGGGCCTGCGCGAGAACAACGAGTTCTCGGGCCTCTCCGGCTTCATGCAGCAGCTCAATGCGCCGAAGGGGCCGAACGGCGAAGAGGTCACGCCGGGCGTGAAGTGGCTCACGCTGCGCTCCGACAACAACGACAAATACGCGCAGCCCGAGGGCCTCTGGATCGGTGCACCGGGCCAGCCGACGAACATCGGTTTCGACGGTCCCGCACTCAAGGGTGCGACCAACCTCGTGCTGCCGCGCGTCGACCACCGCGAAACCTCGTTCTCGCCGGCCGCGTTCGCGGCCACCTGGCAGTTCCTGACC
>CAMLCW010000195.1 GCA_946478645.1 uncultured Variovorax sp. | reverse complement strand
TCACCATGGTGAAGAGTTCGTAGCGCGGCCCGCGCGCGGCGTGCACGGTGTAGGCCCACCCTTGCTGCGCGTACCAGTCGCGCCAGGCCTGTGCACGCGTGCCGAGGTGCAGGTGGCGGCAGCGCGCAAAGCTGGCTTCGTCCCACGGTGCGTGGGCATCGCGGAGCGCTGGGCTGCACACGGGCACCATCTCGCCCTCGGAGAAGATCAGCCCGCCCTGGGTGCCGGGCCAGGACTGCTCGCCGAAGTAGATGGCGGCGTCGTAGGCGTTGTCCTCGAACGAGAAGGGCTGCGTGCGCACCGAGAGGTTCACGGTGATGTTCGGGTGCTGGCGGCTGAAGTCGGGCAGCCGCGGGATCAGCCATTGGGTCGCGAAGGTGGGCACTACCGCCACTTCGAGCGTGAAGCCCATGTCGGGACCGGCGCTGATCTCGAGGGTGTCGCGCCGGATCTGGTCGAGATGGCGGCGGATGCGTGCCGCGTATTCGCGCCCGGTGTCGGTGAGCGTGAGGCGCTGGCGCACGCGCGCGAACAGCGCCACGCCCAGGCGCTGCTCGAGCATGGCGACCTGCCGGCCGACCGCGCTTTGCGTGAGCGCCAGTTCGGCCGCCGCGCGCGTGAAGCTCCCGAGCCGCGCCGAGGCTTCGAAGGCCTGCAGCGCGCCGAGGTTCGGAATGTCTTTTCTCATCGCCGCCATTTTGCGTGCGCACCCCGGGAGGGGGCGGCGATGGGGCGCGGGCGGCAGTGCCGCCCGCGCCAGCGTCACCCGCCGCTCAGCAGGGGCGCGCGGCTGCGGCGTTCGGCCGCGTGGCCTTGCTGGTGCTGCCTTCGTCCACCGTGCCGAGCGGCCGGGTGAAGGTGCAGCCGTAGGTCGGTGCAGCCACCGTGGCGGCGGTCATCACGTCGTCCCCGGCCGGCTTCTTGGCCGGGTCGGCCTCCCACTGGACCATCGCATCGAAGGCTTCGACCTGCTCGGCGACGGTGAAGTCGCAGTGCGAGATGCCGCGGATCGCGCGCTGCACCAGCAAGTCGCTGTTGCCCTTGGCGGCCACGCGCTGGTGGTAGATCTGCTGCATGCTGAAGGGCACGTACAGGTCGCCCAGCGTGTGCAGCGAAACCACGGGCACGCTGATCTCGCCGTTCGCCTTCGGTATCCAGCGCAGGCCGTCGGTGCGCAGGCGATTGGCATCGGGCGCCGCCGTGAGCTTGAGCACCGCGCTGTTCAGCGCGATGGTGCCGGGCTCGTCGCCGTCGATGGTGTAGGTGAAGCGGTTGGTGTCGAGCGTGCTCTTGTTGAGGATGCCGTTGACCGTGCCGTCGCTGCCGAAAACGCCCCAAACCGCCGCGAACGAGCCACCGGCCGTGAAGCCGAGGTCGAACATCGGGCGTTCGCCGCCGGTCAGGTTCTTCACCACGGATCCGAACTTGAGCCCGGTGGGCGTCGGCGTTCCCGGAAAGGTGGTGTACAGCGCCGCCGTGACCTGCGGCGTGATGTCCGCCCAGTTGACGGTGGGGTACTTGGGCAGCCCGGCCAGCGCCTGCGCCGCGACCTGCGCGCCCGCGAAGTAGTCGAACAGCTCGGTGTCGCCCATCACGCCGCACATCGGCACCGCGCCGTGGTACTTCATCTTGTGGTTGGCGGTGGCGTAGGTCTCGGCCTCGATGGCCGCAGCGGTGATGTGGCCGCCCATCGAATGGCCGGTGATGAAGACCTTCGACGGTGGCGCCAGTTCGCGGCCGTTGGCCTTGGCGATGTCGTTGAAGGCGAGCGCCAGCGCGTTGGTGTCTTCGAGGCCCGCGCGCACGTCGTAGAAGTTCTTGCTGTAGCTCGATGCAGCCCAGGCATAGCCGTTCTGGATCAGGTGGCGGCGGATCGAGGGGTTGCTCACCGACAGCACGTTGCCCTCGCCGGCATAGCCGTGCGCATACATCACGAGCTTGCCGTTCCAGTTGGCGGGCACCTCGACGCGGTATTGCGCGCCGCCGATCATGCCGGCCCAGCGGCTGGTGGTGCTGTTGTCCACGGTGTCGCCGGCGTCGGCGGCGAGCGCGGCGAAGGTCGTGGCCGACGGGTCGGCCGGGGCGAAGGCGTTGCGGCTGTCCTGCACGCGCGTTTCCTCGGGGGGCGGAGGCGGCGGCGCGGGTGGTGCGGGCGCCGGTGCGGGCGGCGGCACGGGCAGGAAGGCGAAGCCATTGCCGCCTCCGCCGCCCCCGCCGCAGGAGGCGACGGCAAGGCTGGCTGCAAGGGCAAGGAGTGTCAGGCGCGCGGAATGCATGGGATGTCTCTCTCCGTTCTTGGTCTTGCGATGCTGAGAAGAAGCCCGGCGCAGTGCCGCGCGGTGTTCCAGGGAGAACGACCGTGCGATTTCGCTGGCCCGGCGGCGCAGCGTAGGGGCGTTGGCAGGCGTGCAGTCCCGGGCTTTCCCGTAACTGCTATCTCCTCGGCGACAGCCGGACAGGCTGGCGCTGCTCAGGCGTCGCGCTTGGTGACGACCACCGTGGCCTCGAGGCTCTCGAAGGCGTCGGGCTCGCCATACCAGCTGCCCGAGATCGGCGCGGCCTGCGCCGGGTCGCGCGAGACCGCGACGCGGATGAGCTGGCCGCTGCCCATCAGGTTGTTGGTGGGGTCGAAGGCCAGCCAGCCGGCGCCCGGCAGGTAGGCGTGCAGCCAGGCATGCGTGGTGCCGGCACCGGTCATCGATTCGCCTTTTGCGCGCGCCGCGGTGTCGAGCGCGGCGTCGTAGAGGTAGCCCGAAACGAAGCGCGTCGCGATGCCCAGCCGGCGGGCGGCTTCCATCATCAGCAGCGCGTAGTCGCGGCAGCTGCCGCCGCCTAGCGCCAGTGTCTGCAGGGGCGTCTGGGTGCCTTCGGCGTCGCGCGCCATGTACGTGAAGCTCTGCGCGATGTGCGCGTTCATGCGCGTAAGCACTTCGCGCGTGCTGTTGGGCCGGTCGGAGTGCAGGAACTGATGGGCCCAATGGATCAGCGTGCCGGCGTCGTCGTCGTCGTGGTGCGGCCGAAGATAGGGCTCGAGGTCGAGCCGCTCCTGAACCGAGTAGGCGAACGGCAGGTATTCGGCCGACGGATCGAGTGCGAGCTGGTCCTGTTGCGTGGGCACGTGCTCGATCGTGAAGGCGCAGACGATGCGCAGCTCGGTGGCGTCGCCGAGCGGCTGCACGAGCGCCACCGAATTCGAATGCGGGTCCTGGATGAGCCGGGTGATCGCGTCGGGGCTCACTTGAAGGTCGGTGGCCAGCACGCGCAGGTCGTGGCTGTCGCGCGGGCGGAACATCACGCGGTGCAACCCGAAGCTCACGGGCTGCCTGTAGCGGTACACGGTGGTGTGGATGATGTCGTAGTGGATGGCCATGCGCCGCATTCTCGGGCCTCGGCGGGCTGCCGGCGGGCCGCGCCGCCGGACTTATGTCGCGGAACCGGCCGCCGGGCCCTGCGTACGCGCGGTACAGATCGCCTCGGCCATCCTGGCGGGCAGTGGCAGCGGCTCGCCGTGCCAGCGTGCCGCGATAGCCTCCGCACACAGCGCCGCGAAGCTCAGGCCGCGCGAGCCCAGCGCGGTGCAGGCCCAGAGCCCGGACTCGCCGAGCGGCCCGGCCAGTGGCCGGCGGTCGCCCGAGGCGCAGCGAACGCCGACCCAGGCGCCGGCCTCGCCGCGGTCGAAGGCGGGAGCCAGCACGGCCGCGGCGGCGGGCGAAAGGCGTTCGAGCCGCGCGCGGTTGGCCGCCGCATCGGCCGCGTCCGGTGCCAGGTCGCTGCGGTCGCGATCGTAGGTGGCGCCCGCGAGCCAGAGCAGGGCGCCGCCGGGCTCGGGCACGCCGGCGATCAGGTGGCCGTCGCCATTGAGCGGCACGGCCGGCAGCGTACCTGCCCCGGGCGCGGCGGAGACGAGACCCCAGGCGACCTGGCCGCGCACGGGCTGCAGCGGCAGCGCCGGGGCGAAGTGCTGCGATCCGTGGCCGGCCGCAATCACCACGCGGTCGGCTTCGGCGAGCAACGCGCCTGCTGCATCGAACAGATGCCAGCCGGTTTCGCCGCGGGCCAGGCGCGCCACGGCCGCGCGGCCCTGGAACACGATGCCCGGCGTGCGCAGCCAGGCTTCGACCAGGCGGCCCGGCCGCACCCAGGCCGCGCGCGCATGCCACAGCGCGGGCGCTTCGGGCGGCAGCGCCGCTTCGGCGCGCTGCGCGGCGGTGGGGGGCCACGACTCGTTGGGCCCGTCCGCGCGCCAGCCGGGTGGCACGCGAAGGTCGCCGTCGGGCCGGCGCTCGAGCACGCCGCTGGCCTGCCAATCGGTGCCGGCCTGCAGCAGGCGTTCCAGCTCGGACCAGGTGGCGCGAATGCCTGCGCGCGTGAGCCGGGAGAGCAGTGCGTCGTCGGGCGATACATGCGGTGCCATCAGGCCCACCGGCAGCCCGGAGGCGCCGGCCGCGGGCCGGTCGGCCGCGTCGAGCACAGTGACCTGCCAGCCGCGCCGCGCGAGGCTTGCCGCCACGGCGGCGCCCGCGAGCCCGGCGCCCACCACGGCGCAGCGGCCCGGCTCGGTGTGTGCGGACGGCGGGCCGCGGCGCCGCACGGTCCAGGCGGGCGCGAACACGGCCGCGAGGCAGTCGCCGTCGGGCGCAAGGCCGGGGCGCGCTTCAAGCTGGAAGCCGTTCCGCGCGAGCGCCTCACGCACCGCGGGCGCGGCGGTCCAGCTGGCGAGGCCCGTGCCCTGGCGGGCAAAGCGCGACACCGTCTTCAGCGTCTCGGGCGACCACATCGCGGGATTCTTCTGCGGGCCGAAGCCGTCGAGGAAGATGCTGTCGGCCTCGAAGCGCTGCGCGCGCAGCATCGGCTGAACTTCGCCGATGCAAAGCGTGAGCAGCACCCGGCCGTCGTCGAAGGCCAGCCGGTGAAAGCCCGGCAGCAGGCCGTGCCACTGGTCGGCCAGCGCAGCGGCCAGCGGCGCGAGTTCGGGATCGGCCCGGGCAGCGCGGCGCAGGTCGTCGGCAGCCACGGGATGGGCCTCGACCGAGACGAAGTGCAGCATCGCCGGACGCGCAGCATCTGCACGCCAGGCCTGCCAGGTTGTCAGGAAATTGAGGCCCAGCCCGAAGCTGGTTTCGAGAACACGCCATTGCCGCTGGCCTGCCCATGCCTCGGGCAAGCGGCAGCCGCCGAGGAACACGCCGCGCGCCCGCGCCGGTGCCTCGGATTCGGCGGCCAAGGCGGGCTCAGTTCGACGGTGTCGACGGCGGCACGTAGCCCTGCGCCACGTCGGCGCCTTCGCCGAAGAAATGCTTTTCCATCTGCCGCGCCAGGTACTGGCGCGCGCGCAGGTCGGCCAGGTTCAGCCGGTTCTCGTTCACGAGCATCGTCTGCTGCTTGAGCCACGCGGCCCAGGCTTCCTTGCTGACGTTTTCCCACAGGCGCTTGCCCAGATCTCCGGGATAGGGCGGGAAGTCGAGCCCTTCGGCCTCTTTGCCGAGCTTGATGCACTGAACCATGCGTGCCATTTGAATTGCCTTTGTGGGGGAAACGTTGCTTAGTTGATTTGGCTATTTAGAACTGAGAACTCGGTCGTTCCCGTTTCCATATGCCGTATTGAGAATACGCAGCTTCATCGATATGCCTTTTTGAGCAAGACACCATGCGCCTTCGCCGCGACTTTATCAAGCTTTCCCTCGGCGCCGGCCTGGCCGGCGCCATGGCCCTGACGGCATTGCCGTCGTTCGCGCAGCAGGGCGCCGGCCCGGTGACGCTGCTCAACGTGTCGTACGACCCGACGCGCGAGCTCTACGTCGACTACAACCGCGCCTTCGCCAAGTACTGGAAGGCCAAGACCGGCCAGGACGTGACGATCAAGCAGTCGCACGGCGGCTCGGGCAAGCAGGCGCGCTCGATCATCGACGGCATCGACGCCGACGTGGCCACGCTCGCGCTCGGCGGCGACGTCGATGCGCTCGTCACGCATGGCGGCGTGGTCAAGCCCGACTGGCAGAAGCGACTGCCGCACAACTCGGCGCCCTACACCTCGACCATCGTGTTCCTGGTGAAGAAGGGCAATCCCAAGGGCCTGAAGGACTGGGACGACCTCGTCAAGCCCGGCGTGCAGGTGATCACGCCGAACCCCAAGACCTCGGGCGGCGCGCGCTGGAACTACCTGGCCGCCTGGGAGTTCGCGCGGCGCAAGTACGGCAGCGACGACAAGGCCCGCACCTTCGTCGGCAACCTGTTCCGCAACGTGCCGGTGCTCGACACCGGCGCGCGCGGCTCGACCATCACCTTCGTGCAGCGCGGCGTGGGCGACGTGCTGCTGGCCTGGGAAAACGAGGCCTTCCTGGCGCTGAAGGAGTTCGGCACCGAGAAGTTCGAGATCGTGGTGCCTTCGCTCTCGATCCTGGCCGAGCCCACGGTGGCCGTGGTCGACAAGGTGGTCGACAAGAAGGGCACCCGCGCGGTGGCCGAGGAATACCTCCGGTACCTCTATTCGGACGAAGGCCAGGACATCGCCGGGCGCAACTTCTACCGGCCCACGTCCGAAAAAGCCCGGGCCAGGTACGACAAGCAGTTTCCGAAGCTCACGCTGGTCAGCATCGACCAGGCGTTCGGCGGCTGGGCCAAGGCCGACAAGGCGCACTTTGCCGACGGCGGCTCGTTCGACCAGATCTACGCCCCGAAATAAAAGCAAGAGAGCCTCGCGTGTCGTCCGTTCTACTGATTGCCGGCAGCCCGTCCGCACCGTCGCGTTCCACCGCCTTGCTCGAGGCCGTGGGCGAGCGGCTTGCCGCGCGGCATGCGCGCATCGAGCGGCTCCATGTGCGCGAGCTGCCCGCCGAGGCGCTGATGCAGGCCGACACGCGGCATCCCGCGGTCGCGGCGGCCATTGCCAAGGTGGCGTCGGCGCGGGCGGTGGTGGTGGCCACGCCGGTCTACAAGGCTGCCTACGGCGGCGTGCTGAAGGTGTTCCTCGACCTGCTCGCGCAGGACGCGCTCAAGGGCAAGACGGTGCTGCCGCTGGCCACGGGCGGCAGCCCGCACCACATGCTGGCGCTCGACTATGCGCTGCGCCCGGTGCTGCATGCGCTGTCGGCGCGGCAGATCCTGCCCGGCGTCTATGCGACCGATGCGCAGATCGCGCTGATGCCCGAGAACGCCTACCAGGTGCATGCCGAACTCGCCGAGCGGCTCGACGACGCGGCCGGGCTGCTCGCGAGCGAAGGGCTGCAGTTGCAAGGCTTCGCGCCGGTCCCGTTCGCCATGGTGCGATGTAGCGTCTAGCAGACCACCCCCTCCGTTCTTCCGATCCGACAGACCCCGCCGCTTTTCCTTGCGGCAGGGAATGCCTTTGCCTGAATTTTTTGAACCCAGGAGTTCCGCCTCATGAATCCCGTTGCCACCGAAGACTCCGTGCTCGAGACGCCGCCGCGCTCAATCTGGCACGCGCTGCGCGACTTCGCCGTCAGCGCCATCGTCGTGACCGCGGTCGCGCTCATCGTCGGCTTCATCTCGGCCTAGGAGCAACCGCCATGAAGAATTCTTCTTTGAACTCCATCCCGCGCCGCCGCCTGCTGCTGCAGGGCGCCGCCGCATCGGCAGCGATCGCGCTGCCTTCGTTCGGCGTGCTGGCGCAGGCGCCGGCGCGCCAACTGCGCATCGGCAAGCAGAAAGGCCTGTTGAGCATCCTCAAGGGCCGCGGCACGCTGGAGAAGCGGCTCGCGCCGCTCGGCGTTTCCGTCAAATGGACCGAGTTCACGGCCGGGCCGGTGCAGCTCGAAGCGCTCAATGTCGGCTCGATCGATTTCGGCGACGTGGGCGAGGCGCCGCCGATCTTCGCCCAGGCTGCGGGCGCGCCGCTGGCCTACGTGGCGGCCTCGCCGCAGCGCCCGCAGTCGGAGGCGGTGCTGGTGCCGAAGGGTTCGGCGATCCGCAGCGTGGCCGAGCTCAAGGGCCGCAAGGTGGCGCTCAACAAGGGCTCGAATGTCCATTACTTCATCGTCAAGCTGGCCGAGAAGCACGGCCTTGCCTACAGCGACCTGAACCTCGTCTTCCTGCCGCCGGCCGATGCACGCGCGGCTTTCGAGAAGGGGTCGGTCGACGCCTGGGTGATCTGGGACCCGTTCCTTGCCGCTGCCGAGAAGTCGCTCGAGGCGCGTGTGCTGGCCGACGCGAGCGGGGTGGTGGGCAACCGCTCCTACTATTTCTCGTCGCTCGGCTATGCCGCGAAGAACCCCGACGTGCTCGCGATTGCGATCGAGGAGCTTGGCCGCATCGACGCCTGGGGCACCGCCAACAAGGACGCGCTCGCCGCGGAACTCGCGGCCCTCTGGGGCTTGCCGAAGCCGGTGGCCGACCTCACGGTGGGGCGCACCGTCTACGGCACGGGGCCGATCTCGAAGGCGATCCTGGCCGAGCAGCAGAAGATCGCCGACACCTTCTTCGAGCTGAAGCTGATTCCGCGCCGCATCAACGTGCTCGAGGCCGCCGCGGCGGGCACGGCATGAGCGCCGCGAACCGTTCGCCCCGGGACCGCGCCGCGCAGGTGCTCGCCACCACTTCGCGCGCCTGGGGCCTGCGCGCGCGCGCCGTGCGGGGCATTCGCGCTTTCCTTTTCGCTGTCTGACCGAAAGGCGATCCATGCAGATCTTCTGGTTTCTTCCCACGCACGGCGACAGCCGGTTCCTCGGCACGGCCGAAGGCGCGCGGCCCGTCGACCTCGCGTACCTGCAGCAGATTGCGGGCGCCGCGGACCACCTGGGCTACGAAGGCGTGCTGATTCCCACCGGCCGCTCGTGCGAAGACCCGTGGGTGATCGCGTCGAGCCTGATCGGCGCGACGCGCAAACTGCGCTTTCTGGTCGCGGTGCGGCCGGGCCTGCACCAGCCCGCGCTCGCCGCGCGCATGGCCGCCACCTTCGACCGGCTGTCGGGCGGGCGCCTGCTCGTGAACCTGGTGACCGGCGGCGACCAGGCCGAGCTCGAAGGCGACGGCGTGTTCCTCGACCATGCGGCGCGCTATGCGCAGTCGGCCGAGTTCATCCGCATCTGGCGCGAGATCATGGCGCGCAGCCACGAAGGCCGGCCCTTCGACTACGAAGGCGAGCACCTGCGCGTGAAGGGCGCGAAGCTGCTCTATCCGCCGCTGCAGAAGCCGCATCCGCCCGTCTGGTTCGGTGGCTCGTCGGAGGCCGCGCATGCGCTCGCGGCCGAACAGGTCGATGCCTACCTGACATGGGGCGAGCCGCCCGCCGAGGTGGCGCGCAAGATCGCCGACGTGCGCAATCGCGCGGCGCAGAAGGGCCGCCGCGTCGAGTTCGGGATCCGGCTGCACGTGATCGTGCGCGAGACGGATGCCGCCGCCTGGAAGGCCGCCGAGGAACTGATCAGCCACGTCGACGACGACACCGTGGTGCGCGCCCAGGCCGCATTCGCGCGCATGGATTCGGAAGGCCAGCGCCGCATGGCCGCACTGCACGCTTCAGGCACGAAGCGCTCACGCGCCGACCTCGAGATCGCGCCCAACCTCTGGGCCGGCGTGGGCCTGGTGCGCGGCGGCGCGGGCACGGCGCTGGTGGGCGACCCGGCTACCGTGGCCGCGCG
>CAMLCW010000194.1 GCA_946478645.1 uncultured Variovorax sp. | reverse complement strand
AGGAGCAACTGATGCGCCTGGCGCGCGACGCCTCCAACCGCGAGATCGATCCGGTCGAGTTCGCGAGCCGCGCCGAATCGCTGGTGAGCCAGTTTCCCGAACTGCAGTCCGTGGCCTGGATCGATGACCGGCGCCGCTTCAAGGCCGGCTATTCGGCGCCCAGTGTCCACCCCGCGCAGCAGCACCTGATCGGCGACGTGCTGCGCCCGGGCGAGATCGAAAGCAACTACGCGCTCGCCCGCGAGCTGCGCCAGCCGGTGTTCTCCCAGCCGATGGCGGGCGGCGACCCGACCGCGATGCTGCAGCTGCACATCCCTCTGTTCGACCAGGGACTCTTCGCAGGCGTGGTGCTCGGCGAGTTCTCGGTCGACGGCCTGCTGCGCTACGGCATGCCGTCGGAGGTGCAGGCGCGCTATGCGGTGTCGCTGCTCGATGCCAAGGGCAACGTGCTGGCCGGCAACACCGCGAACCTGCGCGAAGGCGGCACGCGGCTGCTGCCATGGCCCGAGCGGACCAACGAATACGAAGTGCCGGTGTCGCCCGTGGGCAATGCGCTGGTGCTGCGGGCCCAGGCCTACCGCACGTCGCAGGGCGTGGTCGGCAACGGCCTGTTCTGGCTGGTCTGCGCGCTCAGCGTGCTGACGAGCTGGATGCTGATCGGCACCTGGCGCCACACCCGCAGGCGCCAGCAGGCGCAGCAGCGGCTGGTGGCCGAGACCAATTTCCGCCGCGCGATGGAGAACTCGATGCTGACCGGCATGCGGGTGCTCGACCTGCAGGGACGCATCACCTACGTGAATGCCGCCTTCTGCGCGATGACGGGCTGGAGCGAGGCCGAGCTGGTCGGCCAGTCGCCGCCCTTCCCCTACTGGCTCGAATCGGACCGCGAGGTGATGAACGAGCGGCTCGAGGAAGAACTGCACGGCCGCGCTCTGCCCGGCGGCTTCCAGGTGCGCGTGAAGCGCAAGAACGGCAGCGTTTTCAACGCCCGGCTCTACGTGTCGCCGCTGATCGACGCGCGTGGCCACCAGACGGGCTGGATGACCTCGATGACCGACATCACCGAGCCGACCCGCATCCGCGAACAGCTCTCGGCTTCGTACGAGCGCTTCACCACCGTGCTGGAAGCGCTCGACGCCGCCGTCTCGGTCGCGCCGATCGGCAGCGAGGAACTGCTGTTCGCCAACAAGCTGTACCGCCTCTGGTTCGGTTCGGACACCGTCGGCCATCTCGGCATGGTCGCGCAGGCCGGCGTGCCGGCATCGAATGCGCACGACGAGGGCCTCGACGACGTCGATCCCTACGCCGGCCTGCCGATCGATACGCTGACCGCGGCACAGACCGCCAACAACGAGATCTTCGTGCCGCACCTGGGCAAGTGGCTCGAGGTGCGCTCGCGCTACCTGACCTGGGTCGACGGCCGCCTGGCCCAGCTGGTGATCGCCACCGACATCACGCCGCGGCGCGACGCCGAGGAACAGGCCGCGGCGCAGGCCGACCGCGCGCAGGCCGCAAGCCGGCTGATCACGATGGGCGAGATGGCCTCGAGCGTGGCGCACGAGCTCAACCAGCCGCTCACGGCCATCACCAACTACTGCAACGGCATGATGTCGCGCATCAAGGGGCAGGCGATCGACACCGAGGCACTGCTCGCGGCACTGGAGAAGACCTCCAAGCAGGCGCAGCGCGCCGGCCAGATCATCCAGCGCATCCGCTCGTTCGTGAAGCGCAGCGAACCCAACCGCACGCCCTCCGACGTGTCCACCATGGTCGGCGAAGCGGTCGAGCTTGCGGGCATCGAGCTGCGGCGGCGCAACGTGCGGCTCAACCATTACGTGGCGGCCCGACTGCCGGTGGTGCAGGTCGACCCGATCCTGATCGAGCAGGTGCTGGTCAACCTGTTGAAGAACGCGGCCGAGTCGATCGACATCGCCGAGCGTCCGCTCGCGCGGCGCAGCGTGGAGCTGCGCGTGCTGCCCAAGATGATCGAAGGCCAGAACGCCATCGAGTTCTCGGTGCAGGACACGGGCAAGGGCCTCGCGCCCGAGGTGATGGAACGCCTCTACGAGGCCTTCTTCTCCACCAAGCCCGAGGGCATGGGCATCGGTCTGAATCTCTGCCGCACCATCGTCGAGTCGCACCGCGGCCGGATGCAGGCGGAGAACATCTACAATGGCCCGGATGTGATTGGATGCCGTTTTTCCTTCTGGATTCCGGTGTTGGACGCTACCAGTTCCGTAGCAAGCGACGAGGCAAAGGTACCTGCATGAGTTTGATTCCGAAGAAGGGCACTGTCTATGTCGTCGACGACGACGAGGCCGTACGAGATTCGCTGCAATGGCTTCTCGAAGGCAAGGACTACAGGGTGCGGTGTTTCGATTCCGCCGAGTCCTTCCTCTCGCGCTACGACCCGCGCGAAGTCGCCTGCCTGATCGTCGACATCCGCATGGCGGGCATGACGGGCCTCGAACTGCAAGACCGTTTGATCGAGCGCCGCTCGCCGCTGCCGATCGTGGTCATCACCGGACACGGCGACGTGCCGATGGCGGTCGACAGCATGAAGAAGGGCGCGATGGATTTCATCCAGAAGCCCTTCAACGACGAAGAACTCGTCGGCCTGGTCGAGCGCATGCTCGAGCATGCACGCGGCGCCTTCACGCAGCACCAGCAGTCGGCCAGCCGCGATGCGCTGCTGTCCAAGCTCACCGGCCGCGAGGCGCAGGTGCTCGAGCGCATCGTCGCGGGCCGCCTCAACAAGCAGATCGCCGACGACCTGGGCATCAGCATCAAGACCGTCGAGGCGCACCGCGCCAACATCATGGAAAAGCTCAACGCGAACACCGTGGCCGATCTGCTCAAGATTGCGCTGGGGCAGGCGGCACCGGCAGCCAAGGCCTAGAAGCTATCCCGTCCATAGCCATCAATGATCCCCACGCCTGCGCAAGCGGGCGTTTTTACTTGGAAAATCGAAAACCGATGACCGCCCAACTGATCGACGGCAACGCCCTCGCCCAAACCATTCGCGCCGAAGTCGCCGGCCGCACCGCCGCGCTCAAGGCCCGGGGCGTGAACCCGGCCCTCTCCATCATCCTCGTGGGCGAAGACCCGGCGAGCCAGGTCTACACCAAGCACAAGGTCAACGACAGCATGCAGACCGGCCTCGCGGCCACGCTCGAGACCTACCCCGCCGACATGAGCGAAGCCGACCTGCTGGCTCGCATCCGAGCCCTCAACGACGATCCCACGGTGCACGGCATCCTCGTGCAGCTGCCGCTTCCCAAGCACATGGACAGCCAGAAAGTCATCGAGACGATCTCGCCCGCCAAGGACGTCGACGGCTTCCATGTCGCAAGCGCCGGGGCACTCATGACCGGCGCACCGGGCTTCTGGCCCTGCACGCCCTACGGCTGCATGAAGATGCTCGAATCGATCGGCTTCGACCTACGCGGCAAGCACGCCGTGGTGATCGGCCGCAGCAACATCGTCGGCAAGCCGATGGCCATGATGCTGCTCGCGAAGAGCGCCACCGTGACCATCTGCCACAGCGCCACGCAAGACCTCGGCGCCATCACGCGGCAGGCCGACGTGATCGTCGCTGCCGTGGGCAAGCGCAACCTGCTGACGGCCGACATGGTGAAGCCCGGCGCCGTCGTGATCGACGTCGGCATGAACCGCAAGGAAGACGGCAAGCTCTGCGGCGACGTCGATTTCGACGGCGTGAAGGAAGTGGCCGGCTGGATCACGCCCGTGCCCGGCGGCGTCGGCCCGATGACGCGCGCGATGCTGCTCGCCAACACCCTTGAAGCCGCCGAACGCGCCGCAAAGTAAGAACCACATGACGAATCCGCTTCTCGACTTCACCGACCTGCCGCTGTTCGACCGCATCCGCCCCGAGCATGTCGCGCCCGCCGTCGACACGCTGCTGGCCGACGCCGAAAGCGCGCTGCAGACGGTCACCACCGCCGATTTCCCGGCCGACTGGAACGCCATCTCGCGTGTGCTCGATGTGGCGTCCGAACGCTTCAGCCGCGCCTGGGGCGCCGTGGGCCACCTCAATGCCGTGGCCGACACGCCCGAGCTGCGCGCCGCCTACAACGAGGCGATGCCGCGCGTCACCGCGTTCTGGACCCGGCTGGGGTCCGACGAACGCCTCTATGCCAAGTACAAGGCGATCGACCCCGCGACGCTCAACCCCGAGCAGCGCCAGGCCCATCGCAACGCGGTGCGCAATTTCGTGCTCGGCGGCGCCGAGCTGCAGGGCGAAGCCAAGAAGCGTTTCGCCGAGATCCAGGAGCGCCAGGCCGAGCTGAGCCAGAAGTTCAGCGAGAACGCGCTCGACGCGACCGATGCCTTCGCCTACTACGCCAAGCTCGGCGAGCTCGAAGGCGTGCCCGAAGACGTGGTGAGCGCGGCCCGTGCAGCCGCCGAGTCCGAAGGCAAGGACGGCCACAAGCTCACGCTCAAGATGCCCTGCTACCTGCCGGTGATGCAGTTCGCCAAGAGCAGTGCGCTGCGCGAGACGCTCTACCGCGCCTACGTCACGCGCGCGAGCGAACTCGGCGACCCGGCCTTCGACAACACCGCGCTCATCAGCGAGATCCTCCTGCTGCGCGAGGAAGAAGCACGCCTCCTCGGCTACCGCAACTTCGGCGAGCTCTCGGTCGTGCCGAAGATGGCCGATTCGCCGGAGCAGGTCATCAAGTTCCTGCGCGACCTGGCAGCCAAGGCCAGGCCCTATGGCGAGCGCGACCTGGCCGACCTGCGCGTCTTCGCGTCGGAGCAACTCGGCATCGCCGATCCGCAACCCTGGGACTGGACCTACATCGGCGAGAAGCTCAAGGAAGCGCGCTATGCCTTCAGCGAGCAGGAGGTCAAGCAGTACTTCCCGGCGCCGAAGGTGATGGCCGGCCTGTTCAAGATCGTCGAGACGCTGTTCGAAGTGGCGATCCGCCGCGACAGTGCGCCCACCTGGCATCCGAGCGTCGAGTTCTACCGCATCGAGCGCCAGACGCCCGAAGGCCCGCGCAAGGTCGGGCAGTTCTACCTCGACCCCTCGGCGCGCGCCGCCAAGCGCGGCGGCGCCTGGATGGACGACGTGCGTGCGCGCTGGCTGCGCCCCGACAGCGGCGAACTGCAGACGCCGGTGGCACAGCTCGTGTGCAACTTCGCCAGCGGCGTCGACGGCAAGCCGCCGCTGCTCACGCACGACGACGTGACCACGCTGTTCCATGAATTCGGCCATGGCCTGCATCACATGCTCACGCAGGTGAACGAGCGCGACGTCTCGGGCATCAGCGGCGTCGAATGGGATGCGGTGGAACTGCCGAGCCAGTTCATGGAGAACTTCTGCTGGGAGTGGGACGTGCTCCGGCACATGACGGCGCACGTCGACACCGGCGAGCCGCTGCCGCGCGCGCTGTTCGACAAGATGACCGCGGCCAAGAACTTCCAGAGCGGGCTGCAGACGCTGCGCCAGATCGAGTTCTCGCTCTTCGACATGCTGCTGCACACCGAATACCAGGCAGGCGCCGCGCCGGCCGGCGGCGTGCTCGCGCTGCTCGCCGCGGTGCGCGCCGAAGTCGCGGTCATGCCCTCGCCCGCGTTCAGCCGCACGCCCAACACCTTCAGCCATATCTTCTCGGGCGGCTATGCGGCCGGCTACTACAGCTACAAGTGGGCCGAGGTGCTGAGCGCCGACGCCTATGCCGCCTTCGAGGAGACCATGGGCGCCGATGGCCAGCCCGACATCGAGACCGGGCGCCGCTACCGCGAAGCGATCCTCGAAGCCGGCGGCAGCCGCAGCGCCATGGATTCGTTCAAGGCCTTCCGCGGCCGCGAGCCCCAGCTCGAGGCGCTGCTGCGACACCAGGGCATGGCGCAGGCCGAACCCGCTTGATGCGCAGCTGAAGCTTGAGATACTCGGGTGATGCCTGCGACCCACCCGAAAACCGCCTTGCCCCGCCTGTGCGCCCTCGCCCTTCTGCTGCTGGCCGGCGCCGGCGCGATGGCCCAGCCGATCTACCGCAACGTGGACAAGAACGGCAAGGTCACCTTCTCCGACCGCGCGCCCACCGCCAGCACGGCGCCCGCCGCCTCGCAGGCCTCCGACACGCCCGCTGCAGGTGCAGGCCTGCCCTATGAGCTCAGGCGCGTGGTGCAGCGCTATCCGGTCACGCTCTACAGCGGTGAGGAATGCGAACCCTGCAGCGCAGCCCGATCACTGCTCCTCACGCGCGGCGTTCCGTTCGAGGAACGCACCGTGAAGACGCGCCAGGACGTCGAGGCTCTGCAGCGCCTGAGCAGCCAGGCCTCGCTGCCGCTGCTGACCATCGGTTCGCAGCAGATCAAAGGCTTCTCCGACGCCGAATGGTCGCAGTACCTCGATGCCGCGGGCTACCCGAAGAGCAACGGCCTGCCCGCGGGCTACCGCCCGCCCGCGGCGCGGCCGCTGGTTGCGCAGCAGCCCGCGCCCGGCACCGCGCCAGCTCCCGCGGCACAGCAGCAGCCCACGCCGGCCCCGCTGCCGCCCGCACCACCGCCGAGCGGCCCGACGCCCGAGAATCCTGCGGGCATCCGTTTCTGAGCGAACGGCGCCCGCGCCTCGCGACTCAGTCGAACTGCATCGTCCGGACGCCCGAAGGCGTCCCGAGCAGGCACACATGGGCCTTCTGGTGCGCGAACACGCCCACCGTGACCACGCCGGGCCACTGGCTCACTTCCGATTCGAACGCGAGCGGATCGCTGATCTGCAGGCCCGTCACGTCGACGATGTGCTGGCCGTTGTCCGTCACCTGCGGCAGGCCGTCCTTCTCGCGCACCTGGGCGACGCCGCCCATGGCCTCGAACTGGCGCATCACGCGCCGCGCCGCCATCGGGATCACCTCCACGGGCAGCGGGAAGGCGCCGAGCGTGGCCACGAGCTTGGATTCGTCGGCAATACAGACGAAGCGCCGCGACTGCGCCGCGACGATCTTCTCGCGCGTGAGCGCCGCGCCGCCGCCCTTCACCATGAAGCCGCGGTGGTCGATCTCGTCGGCCCCGTCGATGTAGACGCCGAGTTCGTCGACCTCGTTGCTGTCGAACACCGGAATGCCCAGCGCACGCAGCCGCTCGGTCGACGCGACGGAGCTCGATACCGCCCCCCTGATCTGGTCCTTGATCGTGGCCAGCGCGTCGATGAACTTGTTCACCGTCGAGCCGGTGCCCACGCCGACGATCTCGCCGTTGGCCACGTAGGCGAGCGCGGCACGGCCGACCTGGGCCTTGAGTTCGTCCTGGGAGATGGAGCCGCCGGGGCCGGAAGCGGGCGCAGCGGGAGAAATGGGTGCGGTCATCGCGGAGAATCCTTGGCTCATTGAAGTCGAGAATTATCCGATGCCCCTGCTACCTTCCTCGCTCTACGGCCTGGCCCGGCCTTTCCTGTTCGGCCTCGACCCGGAGCACGCCCACGAACTCACGCTCGATGCACTGGCCCGCACCCAGAACACGCCGCTCGCCTGCGCCTACGCGGCATCGCGCATCGACGATCCGGTGACGCTGGCCGGACTCCGGTTTCCCAATCGCGTGGGCTTGGCCGCAGGGCTCGACAAGAACGCCCGCTGCATCGACGCCTTCGCCGCCATGGGCTTCGGCTTCGTCGAGGTCGGCACGGTCACGCCCAGGGCGCAGCCGGGCAATCCGAAGCCGCGCATGTTCCGCCTGCCACAGCGCGACGCGCTGATCAACCGGCTCGGCTTCAACAACGAAGGGCTCGCGGCCTTCCTGGCCAACGTGCAGAAGGCGCGCTTCCGCCGGCAGGCCGCCAGCGGGGCCGCACCGATGCTGCTCGGGCTCAACATCGGCAAGAACGCGAGCACCCCAATCGAACGCGCGGTCGACGACTATCTCGCCTGCCTCGACGGCGTGTACGCGCACGCCGACTACGTGACGATCAACATCTCGAGCCCCAACACCGCCAACCTGCGCTCGCTGCAGAGCGACGAGGCGCTCGATATGCTGCTGGGCGCCATCGCCGAGCGGCGCGAGGCTCTGGCCCTGCAGAGCGGACGGCGCGTGCCGCTGTTCGTCAAGATCGCACCGGACCTCGACGCTGCGCAGGTCGCCGTCATTGCGGCCACGCTGCGGCGCCACGCCATGGACGGCGTGATCGCCACCAACACCACGCTGGCGCGCGAGGCCGTGGCCGGCCTGCGGCATGCAGAGGAAGCGGGAGGACTCTCGGGGGCGCCGGTGCGCGAGGCCAGCAACCGCGTGGTCGCGCAGCTGCGCGCGGCGCTGGGTTCGGGTTTTCCGATCATCGGGGTGGGCGGCATCCTGAGCGCGGCCGATGCGAAGGCCAAGGTGGCCGCGGGTGCCGACGTGGTGCAGATCTACACCGGGCTCATCTACCGGGGCCCCGGGCTCGTGCGGGAAACGGCCCAGGCGCTGCTGCAAGGTCGCAGCGCCGCCTGAGCCTTTGGGCGCTCTTCTTCCTAGCGCATGCGCCAGAGCACTGGCGCAAGGAACGCGGTCCAGCGCAGCAGGCGCCGGGGCCGGATCACCACCATCGCGACGGCCGCAGCGGCCCCCACGGCGACCGGGTGCTCCCGCGCGATGCGCAGCGCCGCTTCTGTCGCCGATTCGTTGGCTGGCGGCTTCTTGGCCGCAGCCGCTGCCGCAGCGGAGGCATCGGTACGCGGCGCCTGGACCGTCGCGATGCGCTCGCGCTGGTGCGCGATGCGCGCGAGCAGTTCTTCGCGCGTGGCGGGTCGCCGGGGCGGCGGCGCCTCGTCGTCCTGCTCGGCGCTCTTGCCGAAACCGAAGCTGTCCTGGATCCAGGCCCAGTCGCGCTCGAGTTCACGGCGCGCAGGCTCGAAGCTGTTCGAGGCGCCGCGCAGCGACGACAACAGTCCGAGGACGGCCGCCAGCCAGAGCAGGCCCCAGGCCCCCGCAACCCACCAGGCAGCCGCCATGCGATGCGGCGTGTCCCAGAAATGAACCACCACGGCCATCGACAGCAGCGCCACGGCCACCGTGGTCAGTCCGCCCACTGCGACCACGAGCACGAGCGCGAGCTTGAGGCGCCGCTTCTCGTCCTCCCACCCCATGCGCAGGAGCTGCATGCGGTCCTCGGCCGCGAGCGCGCCTTCGGCGGCGGCAATCCGCAGCCGCCGCAGACGGGCATCCAGTCCGAAGAGGGACAACAGCTTCATGCGTCAGCGACGGCCAAGCAGCAGCCCCACCAACACGCCGACGGCGAGCGCCGCGCCGGCGATCTGCCAGGGCTCGTCGTGGGCATAGGCGTTGGCCGACGTTGCGGCGTCGCGCGCCTTCTTGGCGGCGAGCTTACTTTTCTCTGCGGCGAGTTCGCGTGCGATCGCGAGCTTGGAATCGATGCGCTGGCGCAGCGCCTTGATGTGGGGAACCGAATCCAGGTCCTTGCTGGCCAGTACGCCGCGCACGTCGCTCGCGATGTCTTCGGCTGCTGCTTCGATATTGTTGGATGCACTCATTGGAATCTGTCCTCCGTGATGACACCGGCAACGCGCCGGCGGCTCACGCCAGCAAAATGGCGTGGCGTCATGTTACAGGCACAGAAGCCCCAAACAAATCACGGTTACGTCGACTTCTGCACGTGATG
>CAMLCW010000193.1 GCA_946478645.1 uncultured Variovorax sp. | reverse complement strand
GACGAGGCCAAGGCGCGCGGGCTCAAGATGCTCGACCGCGTGGGCCTGATGGCGCACAAGGACAAGTTCCCGGGCCAGCTCTCGGGCGGCCAGCAGCAGCGCGTGGCGATCGCCCGCGCGCTCAGCATGGACCCGGTGGTGATGTTGTTCGACGAACCGACCTCGGCGCTCGACCCCGAAATGGTCGGCGAGGTGCTCGACGTGATGGTCGCGCTCGCCAAGGAAGGCATGACCATGATGGTGGTCACGCACGAGATGGGCTTCGCGCGCAAGGTCGCGAGCCGCGTGATCTTCATCGACGTGGGCGGCCGCATCCTCGAGGACTGCTCCAAGGACGAGTTCTTCAACCACCCCGAGAACCGCCAGCCGCGCACCAAGGACTTCCTGGACAAGATCCTGCAGCACTGAAATACGGATTGCCATACGCGAAGAATTCGCGAGGGTCGCCAAAGGGAAACCAGGTAATTCTGGTTTCCCTTTTTTCATGGGTATTCTTTCGCGTCCTCTGCGAAACCTTCGCGTCCTCTGCGTCCGGCTGCCCGCTCCCGCTCCCGCTCCCGCTCCCGCTCCCGCTCCCGCTCCCGCTCCCGCTCCCGCCTTCAAGGCAGCCGCGCAATGTGCGCCGTCAGCAGGTCGAAAAAGCCTGCTGCATCACCGTCCACGATCCAGTTCACGTTCGCCGGCCGCCCCAGGCTGCCGTGCCAGTCGGCCACCGTCTGCCCGAAGCCCATGCCTTCGCGGCTGTCGATCTCGACGTGGATCCGCCGCCCCTCGAACAGCCCGGGCGCGAGCAGGTAGCCGATCACCGTCGCGTCGTGCACCGGCCCGCCCGGCAGGCCGTAGTGCGCCATCTCCTGCGGCGCGTAGGCGTCGAGGATGTCGGCCACGATGCGGCCCGCGCGATTGCCGATGCCGCGCAGCCGCGCGATACGTTCTTCGCTCGTGAGGATGCGGTGCGTCACGTCGAGCGGCAGCATCGTGACCGGCACGCTGCGCACCGCGCACCGCTCGAGCACCAGCTCGGCCGCGTGCGGGTCGGCAAACACGTTGAATTCGGCGACCGGCGTGATGTTGCCGCCATTGAAGTGCGCCCCGGCCATCAGCACCAGTTCGCGCAGGCCGCCGACGATGTCGGGCGCCTGTTCGAGCGCGAGCGCCAGATTGGTCTGCGGGCCGAGCATGGCGAGCGTCACGCTGCGGGCGGGCGCGGCGCGCAGCGTGCGGATGAGGTGATCGACCGCATGGCCGCCGGCGAGCGGCGCGGCGGGCTCGTGAACCGCCACGCCCGTGATGCCTTCCTGGCCGTGGACGTGCGCGGCGTGGATCGGCGCGCGCCGCAGCGGGCGCTCGGCGCCGGCATACACCGGAATGCCGGGCCGGCCGGCCCATTCGCAGGCGAGGCGCGCGTTGCGCGAGGTCTTGGCCAGCGGGACGTTGCCGGCCACCACGGTCAGTGCCTCGATGCCGAGCTGCCCGGGCGCCGCCATCGCGAACAGCAGCGCGATCACGTCGTCCGCGCCGGGGTCGGTGTCGATGATCAGGGTGTGCATCGCACCATTGTCGCGGCGCGCATCGCTGCCCGCCGCCTGGCTGTTCCGCTTACTTCTTCCGCGCCGCGATCGCCTTCTCGGCCTTGGCCACGAGGTCGGCACCGACGGTCGACTTCCACTTGTCGTACACCGGCCGCGTGGCCTTGACGAAGGCTTCGCGCTCGGCCGGCGTGAGCTGGGTGACGGTCACGCCCATCGCGGCGATGTCCTTGAGCACGGGCTTGTCGGCTTCGACCAGGCCCTTGCGCGCGATCTCGATCTCCTGCTTGCCGGCGTCGATGGCGGCCTGGCGCACGATCGCCTGGTCGGCCGGCGTCCACGAGGCCCAGATCTCCTTGTTGACCACGAACACCAGCGGATCGGCCACGTAGCCCCAGGTGGTCACGAACTTCTGGCCCACCGTGTGCATCTTGAGCACGGTGAACAGGAACAGCGGGTTCTCCTGGCCGTCGACCGCGCCGCTCGACAGCGCCGGCTGCGCATCGGCCCAGCTCATCTGCGTCGGGTTGGCGCCGAGCGCGGTGAGCATGTCGGAGTAGATCGGCGAGCCGACCACACGGATCTTCATGCCCTTCAGGTCGTCGGGCGACTTGATCGGCTTCTTGGAGTTGGTGATCTCGCGGAAGCCGTTCTCGCCCCACGCGAGCGGCACCACGCCGGCCTTGTCGAGGGTCTTGAAGATGTCCTTGCCGACTTCGCCCTGCGTGAGCGAATCGATGGCCGCGTAGTCGGGCATCAGGAACGGCATCGAGAACAGGTTGAGCTGCTTGACCTGCGGCGACCAGTTGATGGTCGAGCCCACGGCCATGTCGATCACGCCCTGGCGCAGTGCGCTGAACTCGCGCGTCTGGTCGCCCTGGATCAGCGACACGCCCGGGTACAGCTTGATGTTGATACGGCCCTGGGTGCGCTCCTTCACGAGGTCGGCCCAGATCTTCCCGGCCTGACCCCAGGGTGTCGGCGGGCCGAGCACGAGCGACATCTTGTATTCGGCCTTGTAGGCGGCCTGCGCCATGGCGCCGGTCGAGAACATGCCCAGGGCGGTGGCGACGGCGGCAAGGCCGAGCAGGGTGCGACGGAACTTCATTTGATTTATCTCCAGGTTGTAGAAAGCGAAATCGGACTTCCGGACGCAGAGGACGCAAAGGTTCCGCAGAGGACGCAAAAGAAACATCAAAAATTTTGGTTGTCTTTTCTGCGCTCTCTGCGAAACCTCTGCGCCTTCTGCGTCCGGTAGTCCGTTTTCATGTCCGCTCAGTACCCGAGCTTGCGCGGCAACCACAGCGCGAGTTCGGGAAACGCGATCACGAGCACCATCACGAGGAACATCGAGACCAGCATCCAGCCGACCCAGCGCACGGTTTCCTCCATGCGCACCTTCGCGATGCGGCAGGAGACCATGAGGTTGACCGCGAGCGGCGGCGTGAACTGCCCCAGCGCGACCTTGAGCGTGAGGATCACGCCGAACCACACCGGGTCCCACTTGTAGTGCTGCACGATCGGCAGCAGCAACGGCACGAAGATCAGGAAGATCGAGACGCCGTCGAGGAACATGCCGACCGTGATGAGCAGCAGGATCAGGAGCGCGAGGATGCCGTATTCACCGAGGCCCGAGTTCACGATCGCACGCGTCACCGGGTCGATCACGCCCAGCGTCGAGAGCGAGTAGGCGAAGATGCCCGCGAGCGACACCACGAGCAGGATCACGGCCGAGAGCTCGCCCGATTCGCGCAGGATCACGAACAGGTCGCGCACCTTGATGGTCCGGTGCACGCACATGCCGACGAACAGGCCGTAGAACACCGCCACCACCGCGGCCTCGGTCGGCGTGAACCAGCCGGCGCGCATGCCGCCCAGGATCAGCACCGGCGCGGCCAGGCCCCAGCTCGCGTCGCGCAGGCTGGTCCAGAACGGCGGGCGCGGCAGCGTGGATTCGAGCGCGCCCATGTTGTGGCGGCGCGCCATCAGCACGGCCGGGATCATCAGCGCCAGGCCGGCCAGCACGCCCGGGACCATGCCGGCCGCGAACAGCGCCGGCACCGAGGCGCCGGGCACCAGCACCGAATAGACGATGAAGGCCACCGAAGGCGGGATCAGGATGTCTGTGGCCGCGGCGGCGCCCACCACGCTCGCCGAGTAGGCGGCCGGGTAGCCGGCGCGCGACATGGCCGCAATCATCACCGCGCCCACGGCGGCGGCGTTGGCCGGCCCCGAGCCCGAGATGCCGCCGAGGAACATGGCGACCGCGATCGCCACCAGCGGCAGCATGCCCGGGCCGCGCCCGACGATCGCCACCGCGAAGTTCACGAGCCTGAGCGCCACGCCCGAGCGGTCGAAGATCGAGCCGACCAGCACGAACATCGGGATCGCCAGCAGCGGGTACTTGCCCAGGCCCGCATAGAAGTTCTGCGGCACGGCCAGGAGGCCGAACCACTGCGCGTCGGCGTTGGCGAGCGCGATGCAGGCGGCGCCCGCCAGGCCCAGCGCGGCGCCGATGGGCACGCCCACCAGCATCATCACCACGAAGGCGACGAAGAGCAGCGTCGCGATCACCGGGCGCCGTCCTTGCGGCCGCGCCGGATCATCAGGCCCACCGCACGCAGCGCGATCGCGAACGACACGATCGGCAGCCAGATCGAATACCACCAGGCCGGCAGCCCGATGCCGGGCGTGGTTTCCTCGTAGCGGTAGTCGTCCCACACCATGCGGATGCTCAAGGCGCCGATCAGCGCGAACAGGATCGCGATCATCAGCGCGCCGAACTGCGCGAGCCGGCGGCGCCGCGCCATCGAGCCGCCCTCGGAGAAGTACTCGATGCGGATGTGCCGGTCGCGTGCGACGGCGGCCGAGCCGGCCACCAGCGCGAGCATGATCATCAGGAAGACCGAGAACTCCTCGGTCCAGGCGAACGACGAATCGGTGAAGTAGCGCACCAGCACGTTCGCGAAGGTGATGAGCGCGAGCGCGCCCATGATGATGACGGTGAGCCAGTCCTCGATGGCGAGCGGCACCTTGGCGGGCTCGTCGGCGGCTTCGATGTCGGGGGGGAGGGGGCTGGCAGCGTCCAGCACCGGGCCGGACTCGTTGGGAGTGGTCATCGAGGGGGAAAGGGGAAGCAGCGGCGAATGTTAACGGTGCATGCCCTTTCCTTCATCGGGGTTTTCCTAAGCTGCGGCGCCCGCGCCACGCCGCGCCAGGAACACCGGCGCCTATTCGAGCTTGGCGCCCGACGCCTTGATCAGGCGTTCCCAGACCGGGCCTTCCTTCTTGACGACGGCGGCGAACGCCTCGGGCGAGCTGTCCTGCAGGTCGAAGCCCATGGCCGCCACGCGCGTCTGCACGTCGGGCTGGCGCGTGGCCTTGCGCACTTCCTCGGCGATGCGCGCCACGATGGGCTTCGGCGTGCCGGCCGGCATCGCAATGGCCAGCCATCCGGCGACGCGGTAGGCCTCGTCGTCCAGGCCCTGCTCGGCCAGCGTGGGCACGTTGGGCAAGGTGGCCATGCGCCGCTCGCCCGTCACGCCCAGCGCCTTGAGCTTGCCCGCCTCGATGTGGGGCTTGGCCACCAGCGCGCTCGCGAAAGACATCTGGATCTGCCCGCCGATCAGGTCCTGCAGCATCGGCGACTCGCCCTTGTAGGCGACGTGGTTCATCTCGGCGTTCTGCGCCAGGCTCATGTGCGCGCCCGCCAGGTGCGGATAGGCGCCCACGCCGTACGAGCCATAGGCGACCTTGCCCTTGTTCGCGGCCACGTACTTCAGGAGCTCGGGCCCGGTCTTGACCGGCACGCTCGGATGCACCACCAGCACCAGCGGCGCCACCGCGATCTGGTAGACCAGCGTGAGGTCTCGCTGCGTGTCGTAGGGCAGCTTCTGGTAGAGGAACTGGTTCGTCAGCAGCGAATTGGAAAGCGCCAGCACCATCGTGTAGCCATCGGCCGGTGCCTTGGCCACTGCGTCGGTGCCGATGATGCCGGCCGCGCCGGGCTTGTTGTCGACGATGACCGGCTGGCCCAGCCCCGCGGCCATCTTCTCGCCGATGATGCGGGCCAGCACGTCGGTCGCGCCGCCCGCGGCGAACGGCACCACCATGCGGATCGGCTTGGCCGGGTAGGCCGGCTGCGCCCAGCCGGTGCCGGCAGTGGCGGCGAGCGCGAGCGCGGCGATGACGCCGTGCATTGCGCGGCGGCGGGTGTGGCGTGCGGTGTTCATGGTTTCTTTCTTGTCTCCGAGGGTTGGTTGTTCTTCGATGTGCTGCAAGCCCGCGGGCGGCGCTATGCGGAGTGCACCCGCGTCTTGAACGGCAGCGGCGCGAGCGCGGCCTCGATCCGCTGCTGCAGCGCCGCCGCGAGCGCGCCGGCCGCGGCCGCATCGATGCGCACGTCGATGAGGCGCTCGCCTTCGGGCGCCACCTGCGGCCGGGCCGTCGGGTCCACGCCGAGTTCGCCGCAGGCCTGCTCGACCAGCTCGGCCACCACGCGGCCCGCGGCCATCGCGCGCAGTTCGGGCTTGTAGATCTTGCCGACGTTGGTGGTCGGCATCTGCGCGATCACCGACACCGAGCGCGGCTTGGCCGGCGCCTCGTCCACGCGCGCGGCGGTGAAGGCCAGCAGTTCTTCTTCGGTGGCCGAGGCGCCGGGCACCAGCGTCGCGAACACCACCGGCAGTTCGCCCGCGTACGCGTCGGGCGCGCCCACGGCCGCGCACAGCTGCACGGCCGGATGGGCGCCGAGCGCGTCTTCGATCACCTTGGGGTCGATGTTGTGGCCGCTGCGGATGATCAGGTCCTTCGAGCGGCCGCTGAGGTTGAGCCGGCCTTCGCCGTCGAGCCAGCCCAGGTCGCCGGTCGCGAGCCAGCCGTCGGCCGTGAAGGCCTTGGCGTTGTCGGCCGGATCGACGAAGCCTGAGAAGAGGTTGGGCGACTTGAACAGCACCATGCCCTGCTCGCCGGGCGGCAGGTCGCGGTCGCTCGCGTTGCCGTTCTCGTCGAGCGCGACGATGCGCATCTGCATGTAGGGCAATGCAAAGCCGACGCAGCCCGCGGGCCCGTCGACGCCCGGCGGCGTGATGGTCGAGATGCCCGCCATCTCGGTCATGCCGAGGCTCTCGTGCACATGCAGGCCGAACAGGCGCTCGAAGCGCGCCGCGAGTTCGGGCGACAGCACCGCGGCGCCGGTGCGGCAGTAGGTGATCGAGGAAATGTCGGCGCCGTCCAGCGGCACGTTCGCGAGCGCCGCGAGCACCGTCGGCACCGCCGACAGCGAGGTCGGCCGGTACTTCTCGACCAGCTTCCAGTAATTGGCGACCACCTCCTTGTTGCGCAGGAGCGAAGGCGTCGGAATGATCACCTCGACGCCGGCCGAGAGCGAGGCCAGCGAGGCCGGCAGCACGCCCGCTACGTGGAACAGCGGATAGCCGTTGATCGAGATGCCGTTTTCGTTCAGGCCCGCGACCTGCACGCTGGCCCAGGCGGTGAACACCTGCGCGCCGTGGCTGTGGCGCGCGAGCTTGGGCGCCCCCGTGGTGCCGCCGGTGTGGAAGTAGGCCGCGATGTCCGTGGGCGCGATGTCGCGGCCGCTCACGAGGCGGTCGTCGGGCTGCGCGGCACGCAGCGCCTCGAACTCGGCCACACCCTCGGGCAGCGGGCCGGCCGCGCCCGGCGCCTCGTCGTGCGGCGCCACGCGCAGCACGGTCGTGAGCGTCGGCACCTGGCCGCGCAAGCGCATCGCCTTCGACCACATGCCCGATTCGCTGTCCGAGCCGTAGGCGATCAGCACCTTGGCGCGCGCCGCGGTCATCAGCGCCACCAGCTTCTCGTCGGTCAGGAGCGGATTGAGCGGCTGCACGATGCCGGCCGCCTCGCCGCCCCAGAGCGCCAGGTGGTATTCGAGGCAGCCCGGCAGCAGCACCGCGACCGCGTCGTCAGGCCCGACGCCGAGCGCATGCAGCATGTTCGCCGTCTGGTGGATGCGCGCGAGCAGGTCGGCGTACGACCAGCGGATCGGTTCGTCGGCTGGATTGCCGGTGCGCAGGAAGGTCAGCGCGGTCTTGGCGCCGAAAGCCTCGCCCGCGCTGCGGAAGATCTCGTAGGTGCTGCGCACCGTGAGCGCCTGTTCCAGCGGCGTGGCTTCGAGCCGGCGGATGTCGGCCAGGCTGCGGACCGGAAACCGGGGGCGGAACGGCGCACCGCCCGGCTTCGTTGTCGTCTTCATGTCGTTGCCTGTCGTCATGTCGTCTCCTGTCTTGTTTTTCACGCCGGCCCGCTCGAAGCGCTCTTTTACTGGTTCGTGATCTTGTTGTCGCGAATGACCTTGCCCCAGCGCTCGAAGTCCTGGCGCATGCGTTCGCCGGTCTGCGCCGGGGTGCCGTAGGCCGCGAAAGAGCCCACGCCCTGGAGCTTGTCCTGCACGTCCTTGTCGGCCAGCGCGGTCTTGAGCGCGGCGCTCATGCGATCGACCACGTCCTTCGGCGTGCCGGCCGGTGCGAGCAGGCCGCCCCACGAGGTGGCGTCGAAGCCCGGGAAGCCCTGCTCGGCCACCGTCTTCACGTCGGGCAGCAGGCTCACGCGCTTGCCCGAACCCACCGCGATGGCGCGCAGCGTGCCCGAGCGGATGTGCGGCATCACGGCCACCAGGTCCGAGAACATCGCAGGCACCTGGCCGCCGATCAGGTCGGTCACGGCGGGCGCGCTGCCGCGGTAGGGCACGTGCTGCATCTCGAACTTGCCGATGTTCTTGAGCTGCTCGGTCGTCAGGTGGCCGAAGCTGCCGGCGCCGGCGGTCGTGTAGTTGAGCTTGCCGCCTTCGGCCTTGGCCTTGGCGATCAGGCTCTGCAGGCCCGTGACCTCGGGCAGCGATTTCGGGTTGACCACCATCACGATCGGCAGGTCGTACACCGTGCCCACGGGCGTGAAGCTCTTGAAGATGTCGTAGGGCGTCTTGCCGTACAGGTGGTCGGCCAGCAGCGTCGGCGTGGCCAGCATCACGAAGGTGTAGCCGTCGGGCGCGGCCTTGGCCGCCACGGCCGCGCCGATGGTGCCCGAGGCGCCGCTGCGGTTGTCGATCAGGATGTTCTGCTTCAGGCCCTGCGACATCTTCTGCGCCACGATGCGCGTCGCGACGTCGGTCGGGCCGCCCGGCGGGAACGGCACCACGATGGTGACGGGCTTGGTCGGCCAGGCCTGCTGGGCGAGGGCGGTGCCGGCCACGAGCGGGAGGGCGGCCAGTGCGAGAAGCGCGCGGCGCGAGGGATGGCGAAGGGAAGCGAAAGAGGAGAAAGCCATGGGGTTCTGTGTCAGGAAAGTCAGGATGTAGGGAAAGGTGTCGTCTCAGACGACACCGCTGGATTTCAGCGCGGCCAGCCGTTCTTCCGACAGGCCGAGCAGGGACGTGAGCACGTCGCGCGTGCCTTCGCCCAGGGTAGGCGGCGCGCTGCGCACCGGCAGGCGCTCGCCATCGAAGCGGTAGGGCGGCGCGAGCACGTCGACCGTGCCGGCCACCGGATGCGGTTGCTGGGTGACCAGGCCGGCGTCGGTCGCGCGCTTGCTGCGCAGCGCCTCGTGCAGGCCCAGCACCTCGCCGCAGGGAATGCCCGCGGCCGTGAGCTTCTCGAGCAGCAGGGCGCGCGGGCGCTTCGCGAGCTCGGCGTGCAGCGCGGGCAGCAGCACCGCGCGGTTCGCCGAGCGCAGGATGTTGGTCTTGAAGCGCTCGTCGGCCGCGAGGTCGGGCCGATCGATCACCTCGGTGCAGAAGCGCGCGAACTGCGCGTTGTTGCCCACCGTGATGACCAGCGGGCCGTCGGCCGCGTCGAACACGCCGTAGGGCACGATCGACGGGTGCGAGTTGCCGTAGCGCGGCGGGTCCTCGCCCATCAGCAGCGCCTCGAGGCCGTAGTAGGCCGTGATCATCAGGCCGCAGTCGAACAGCGCCATCTCGACATGGCGCCCGCGCCCGGTCTTCTCGCGCTGGTAGAGCGCCGCGAGCACGGCCTGCGCCGCGTACATGCCGGTGAACAGGTCGACCGCCGCCACGCCGAACTTCAGCGGCGGCTGGTCGGCCTCGCCGTTGATCGCCATCA